>DMJQ01000039.1 GCA_003457065.1 Clostridiales bacterium | reverse complement strand
TAAAGCTAAAGGCCTATCTTCCCTTGCCCGTAAATTAAAAACACCGCAGGCTTTGTTAAAGTGCCTGCGGTGTTTTTAATATGCCTTTTTGAAATTCATACAAACCTAAAGGTAGGAGAGCTTCCGCCCTTACCTTTGCCAAATATTATACCCTCTTCTTTAAGCTATCGGCCCTTATAATTCCAAAATCCCTTTTTGTCTCATTGAAATTTAAGTATAATATTTGGAACCCTTACAAATTACTTTTAATAACACAGCACTCTATCTCTTCTCCTTTGGAGTTCCCTTTTATTTTAAAGTCGCTTAATAGCTATTCCCTTATTTCTTTTTCGGCCCTTATAAGCAGCATCATCGGCCGGCGCATTTCGTCAGCCATCCCTGAAAGATTTTGCATATCCTCTTCCGGCATAGCTTCTTCAACAGCCTTAATATTAAATCCGGCATTAATAAGGCCCATTAAAATCTGGGTTAAAGTGTGATGCTGTTTTATGATATTTTGCCCAAGAAAGCATACTGACCTTTCCCCCGGATAAAAATAATTATCAACAGGCCAATATTTAGGCTTTCCGTCGGAATCATAAATCCAGTCTTGGTTTATGCCTGATGTGAAAACTGGGTGTTCGATATTAAGAAGAAAACTGCCCTCTGGTTTCAGGGTCCTATACACCTTTTTAAAAATCGCATCCATATCTGCGACATAATGGAGTACCAGATTAGAAATCACACAGTCATATGTGTCGGCAGGATAGCTATAATCATCAAGGCCTCCTACCTGATAGGTAATTTCAGGGCTTAGATTTATCTCCATGGCTTTTTGAATCATTTTTTCGCTTAAGTCAATTCCCATTACCTCTTTTGCCCCGCATGCTACGGCATATTTACAGTGCCAGCCATAGCCGCACCCAAGGTCAAGAACATTTTTATCCTTTAAATCGGGAAAGTGGGCTTTAAATTGGTGCCATTCGCCGGCTTTGGATAATCCCCCTTGGCTTCGGGACATATTAGCATACTGTTCAAAAAAATTCTTATCGTCATAAATATTATTCATATTTTCACCTTATTCATTTTTTATATGTTCTGCAGATTTTAAGCAGATACTTGAAAAACATCATGAGCTGTTTTTATAAACTGCTACTTCCAATGGACATTCGCCGTGAAAAACCGGATTTGTTCCATATCCAAAATTTCCTTGTAAGTTTATTTTTAGACTCTCAATGATGCATAGGCTTTCTATGGAGATGCAGTGAACTTTGCCTTTGTCCTTTAGATACCCTATAATTAAAATTTTTATTTCAAAAGTCTTGACCTAAACCTTACTTTAGGTTCTATTATATATAATATAAATTCGTTTTACTTCTGTCAAGCTTCGTTAGACCTCAGAAAAAGAAAGCTTATATTTTTAAAATGAACCTTTCCCCAAAACTAAGGTTCTTTAGGAAATTTTATCAGCTTGCATTTGTCAAAATACATGCAGAACGTCAATTCAGCTGGAAAGACCGGTATTCCATACCGGCTGCTGTCCATTGACAAGGATAGTTTCTTTACTCACACAGGCAATAGCTTTCTTAGGTTATAGATAAATAATATATACAATCAATAGGAGGAATTGAAAGTGTTTAATATGTATGTACCTACCCGTTTTATATTTGGAAGCGGCCGTTTAAAAGAACTTCATCAGCAGAAGCTCCCCGGAAAAAAGGCCATGGTTGCCATATCCAACGGCAAATCTGTACAGGAAAACGGCACTCTGGACCGCACTTTATCAGAGCTTAGAAAAGCAGGGATTGAATCGGCTGTATTTAGCGGCATAGGGTCAAACCCTACAAAATCTGCTGTTATGGAAGGAGCAAAATTTGCCCGTGATAACGGCTGTGATTTTATTCTTGCCTTAGGTGGTGGGAGTGTTATGGACGCTTCTAAGGCTATCGCCATGATGGCGGTAAATGATGGTGACCTGTGGGATTATGTCGGCGGAAAAACTGGAAAGACCCTCCCTCTAAAGAACGACCCTCTTCCCATCGTCTGTATTACAACAACTGCCGGAACAGGAAGCGAGGCCGATCAATGGGGAGTTGTAACCAATGAGGAAACCCATGAAAAAATCGGCGTAGGAGGATACGATTCATCATTTCCTGTACTGTCCATTATTGACCCGGAGCTGATGGTATCGGTTCCCCCTAAGTTTACTGCTTATCAAGGTTTTGATGCACTTTTTCATGCCACAGAAAGCTATGTCTCTGCTTTTGCGAGTCATATGAGCGATATGTATGCCCTTACAGCAATCGAAAATGTAGGAAAATATCTTCTTCGTGCTGTTAAAGGCGGAAATGACATAAAAGCACGGGAAGGAATGGCTTTTGCCAATACTCTTTCCGGCGTGGCAATGACCATAAGCGTCACAACCGCGGAGCATTCTTTAGAGCATGCCATGTCGTCCTATCACCCTGAGCTTCCTCATGGTGCAGGACTGATTATGATTTCCAAAGCCTTTTATGAATTCTTCATTGAAAAACATGCTTGCGATGAACGCTTTATCCGTATGGCCCAAGCCCTCGGCATGAAAGATGCTTCTAAGCCTTCGGATTTCATTACCATGCTTGTGAAATTGCAGGAAGATTGCGGCGTATCAGATTTAAAAATGAGTGATTATAATATTACCTCCGATGAGTTTGACAAGCTTGCCCTCAATGCCCGGGAAACTATGGGCGGGCTCTTTCAAGCCAATCCTTGTGAAATGACCCATGAGGACTGTGTGGCAGTTTTTAGAAAATCCTATCNNTTTTACGAGATGCTGTCTGTTATGCTGACAGGTATCAGATAATAATTTAAGAAAAACAAGCCTTCGACAGGAGGCCTGGATTTAATAGGCTTCAAATAAAACCGCGCTGTCATGTTTATAAAATGGCATATTATACTGGTGGCTATAAAACAGAATCTTCTATAAAAATTACTGCTGCTCCTGAAAACTTTTCATAGGCTATATAATTTCTTAGATAAAATCATTATAATTTATACCTCATTTCCAGGGGAAAAGCATCCGTAGAGAGAATAAAAGATCCGTTCTGTGCTTTATTATCTCCGCGCTATATCCGTTTCTCCCGTGAAAATAGTAACTTTATTTTTCCCTGCGCCTTTAGAATGATACATTGCGGCATCTGCCTTTTTAATAATGCGGATTATGGAGTTTGTTCCAAGAATCAGGCTGTTGGCTATGCCGATGCTAAGGGTTAGCCTTTGATTTTTGGCATAATGGCTAATGTCCATATTGTTCACGCGAATGCGGATATCTTCTGCAAACCTATAGGCATCATCAATAGATGTGTTTTCAAGTAAAATGATGAATTCGTCACCGCCGAACCGAAATATTTTAGAATCCCTTGGAATACTTTCTTTGATGCATTGAGCAAGAAGCTTCAGTATTTTATCCCCCGCTATATGTCCGTATGAGTCATTTATAGATTTAAAATCATCAATATCAATAAATAAAAGGGAAAACTCATTTCCCGGATTATGAGTATTGTTTTCGTAGCACTCGATGCAATACTGCTTTGTATAAAAGCCGGTTAATGAATCTGTAATGGATTTTTTAAGCAGAAGTTCCTTTTCCTTTTTTAAACTTGTTACATCGACAAGTCTCATAATCTTTACCGAATTGCGGTCTTCCGTGTCAATGGGGTATTGTGTGATAGAAAGCTGAATTTCGCCTTCTTCTGCAGAAAAGGCGGCTTCATGCTGGCTGTAGTTTATATCAAAATTATAGGCCGGAATATAACAGGCTACCATGTCTCCCATTTCAATATCATCATTTCGAAGAAGCCTTTTTGCAGCATCATTTATACATATAATTCTGCGGTTTTTATTAATTAGAATAATTGCCTCCGGAGAGCTTATTAAAAGTTTCCGGTAAATATATTCCGACTTCATATTCAGAAACTTATACTTCATAATAGAAATAAATATAAAGACAACAAAAATAAGAATTGCCACATACATAAGCCCGGGGCCAATATGAATTTGAAAAACAGCCGGGAGTGNNAAATAACGCTTAACAGACCCGCGAAACCCATTCCCCAAAAAGTGTATTTCAGCTGGGCCTTTTGCCGCTGATCCTTTGACGAAAGATATTTTTTTACCACAAGAAAGAGCGCATAAACGGCAGGTATCGTAAAGGTTGCGGACATCAAAGGGGCCACTATCGGCAAGGAAAGCCGCCAAAATGTCGGTTCGGAATAATCCATAGGGAAAAGATAGCGAATAAAAATAGTCAAGGTATTGATTCCTACCATGATATAAAAAAATATATCCAGCTTTTTTTCAATTAGCTTATAGCTAAACAGCAAAAAAAGCACGGAAAGATTCATCATGCTTAGCCAATAAACCGTTTTTAGTGCAAGCCCTGCAAAGGAGCTGTCACTATAGGCATTACACATACTCAAAATCATCCACAATATAACAAGGCTCATAAAATACAAAAATGTCTGATTCACCTTGTCATTGCTCTTATTTAAGTAAACAAAGGTCCAAATGAACATCATTATGCTGTAAATGATTGCAAAAATTATGAATTGGAGCATGGAGCCCTTACCCCCTGTATTTTATGCAGTTTATATAGATATTGGCATGCAGCTAAGGTCTTTGTCTCTTAGGCTATTATTAATAATTTTAGAAATTCAGGCTGAAGCATCATTTCCAAACACAGGGTCATAAATATGGTTTCCTGTTTAAAATAATCCATATCAATAATTAACTTTAAATTTACTAAACATTAAAGAACAATTGCCATATTTCTCTATACCTGCAAAATCGTGAAGTTTAGCCGGAAAGAAGCATGCCGCATAAATGATTACAGTTATACTGCTTAGTATACCATTAATATACTCATTTGAATATGTAAAGTAAATAATAGGGATTATAAGAGCCGTTATAGGCTTGGGAAGATAAAGCATGTTTACAGTCAATATAAAATAAGCATTCATATAATACATAAAAGCCTTGAAATAGACTTGCTTTTTACTGATTTCATGGAACCGCTTCTTCTTTCTATACCGCTTAATTATATTCATACTTAAGGTGTCTTTAAAAGCTTGAAATTTTGACATGCCCTGCCTCTTGTAAGAAAGAACCCTTTTTAATATGAAAGTGAAACCGTAACAAAACCGTATTTTTGCGTTGCCTCGAAAAGATCTGCCTTCCGAAAGAAAACCATGTTTTTAAGGCTATCGTAAATAGGTATTTTTCCCTCTTTAATAAGAAATTTACCATAACAAACATCTTTTTATCTTTGTTCACTGCGAGAGAAAAGCAAATTGACTATGGACTATTTCATATGAATTTANNCTTAAAAAATGATATAAGCTTCTGGCAATATCATTTTTAAAGGTCATTTTGTATAAAATATATGTTTATCTTTCATATAGGTTCGCACTTTTCATACTGTATATGTAAAATTCCATACTGCGTGTCTATTTTATAAAGTTCTTTGGGCTTAATACTTTCCTAAGGAAAATGAGGTGTCAGGCAATAGCTCTTTTAAATCATGAAACTTACTTGATAGTGGTGTTTCAGTAAAATAATCTTTTGCCGGATTTCCGGCGAGCCTAAACCTTCCAACCTCCTGGCGTAATGCTGCGGCCTGAGCAGACATTTCCTCGCTTGTGGCAGAGTTTTCCTCTGCTGTTGCAGCATTCGTCTGTACGACGGCTGAAATTTGAGAAAGCCCCTGCCTGATTTGCTCGATAGCATCTGCTTGCCTTGAGGTCACTTCTTCTATCTTTGCAAATCCTTCTGTTACCTTGACGGATTTTTCTCTTGCACCGTGTAAAATCTCCGCTGTTTGGGCGGTAACTCTAGTACCTTTTGCAACAGAAGAAACCGACGCCTGAATCAGCGTATTTGTTTCCTTGGCGGCTTCCGCAGACCTTGCGGCAAGGGAACGGACTTCGTCTGCTACTATGGCAAATCCCTTTCCGGCAGTTCCTGCACGGGCCGCCTCTATGGCTGCATTAAGGGCAAGTATATTCGTCTGAAAAGCAATATCCTCAATAACCTTTGTAATATTAGCAATCTTTTTAGAAGCTTCACCGATGTCTGCCATTGCCTTGGTAAGCTCTTCCATACGCTTATTGCCTTCCTGCAGGCCTTCATTTGACTGCTCAATATATTCAGCAGAGGCATTGACAATTTCCAAGTTTTCCACCGATTGCTCTGAAATCCTTTCAACAGAAGCAGAAAGCTCTTCTATGGAAGACGCCTGCTCATTAGTGCCTTCCGCAAGGGCCTGGGCTCCGGCGGATACCTGGTCTGCTCCTGTGCTTACTTGTTCGGTGGCCGNNAATATTGCTCAAGGTGCCGTTTAAAGAGGAGATAATCGTTTTAAGGGCGTGATGGATTGGGGCAAAGTCTCCTATATATTCCATGTCGGCCTTTAAATTAATATTGCCTTCGGCAATTTGGATAAGCTTCTCGGAAATATCGCTGATATATTCCCTCAATGTGGTCCGGGTATTATGGATAGAATAAACCATCATACCAATCTCAGAGCTATCAGATTCAAGAGAAAAATCGGAAGATAAATTGCCCTTTGAAATCTCCTGCATTTCTGCTTCCACAGCCGCAATAGGGCGCAGTATCTTTTTTCCCATCATGCGAAAGGTTAATATTTGTATTGCACCAACCATCAAAATCATGGCAAAGGTAGATATCTCCAGCATAAGGTTAATACCTGTAAGCCTATGAATCTCATTGCTTGTGCGGGTATCCAGCATATTAAGGAAATCTTCCTTGATTTCACTGATTTTTTTAATAGCGGCGCTATACTCGGCACCGTAAACATACTGAATGGCGTCGTCCATCTGTCCTGCGCCGGCGTCTTCCATGGCCTTTTCTTCCAAAGGTACAAGTTCGTTTGAAAGGGCGGACATTTCGTCAATTTTTTGCTGCTCTTCAGCCGTAATGCCTATCTCCTTCATATTGTAAACGCCTATGTCACGGTTTTTCAGGTTTTGAATTTCATTATAGTAATTATCCTTATGCTCCTTATTGCCGGTTGCAGCATAGGCACGCACATCATTAGTCAGATATGCGGAGCCGTTCATAAAGCGGTTCGCATTTTGGGTAAGCGTAAACTTGTCTTCATTTGCCTTAGAGATACGTGCGTTCATCTGAAATACAAAGAAAAAGGAAATTACAACGCCTAAGAGCATAAGCACTGCGCTGCCACTCAGAATATAATTTAAAGTAGATTGTTTCATTGCTTTTTTCATAAAATACAGAACCTCCTTTGGATAATAAAAGTCCTTATTATTTATTTGCTTCTATCAATTAAAACAAGGTCCATAAACTCAGAAGCAGTGATTTTAACAGGCATCATTCCTTCTTTATAAAATATCAGGTAATCTCCGTCTGTCTCCACACTTTGAAATAATGCCTCATCAATAAGCATTCCAAATCGTGCAGTATTTAGCTTAGGACGAAAATCAAAACGGATAATCGAGCCTGTCTCCATAATTACCTCCAGATGATGCGCCGGCATGGCGCGTACGCTTCTGAAATAGCTGCCTTTCTTTTTTTGCCCTATACTCAAAATCTTTGCCTCCTTCCATGACTGTACTTATTCGCTTTGAAATAGGCTCTTTATTTTAAAGTGAAATAAGTTTTCTTAATATTAATAGTAAGATATGCCTATTGCTAAACTTCTGTTTCTTCCTTTCAGAAGGCAAATCGGCAGACAGCAGCCGGGCTTGATTTAAATATGAAATTTATANNGACAGAAATATTTCCTTGCTTCATTCTGTAGGATTTCTAAAAAAGGCCTTATTCTTAAAACAATCTTTATAATATCAAATTCTTGCCGGATATAATCTACCCCAAGAGATTAATCAGCACCTGAGGAATATTCTCCAATGATGCCTGCATCTCCACGCCGCCGATATCAAAGGCGACCTTCGGCATACCATATACAATAGATGAGGCTTCATCCTGCCCGATGGTTCTCCCGCCTTTAGACCGAATAGAAAGAAGCCCTTTTGCCCCGTCATGGCCCATGCCCGTAAGCAATATACCAATAGCGGAGTTTCCTGCTTCTTTTGCCACAGACTCAAAAAGGACATCTACCGAGGGGCAATGTCCGCTTACCTTATCCCCCTGAACACATTCCACCTTATACCGTTTACCGATTTTTCTTATTTTCATATGCCGGTCCCCCGGTGCAATAAGGACCTTGCCCTCCTCCACATAATCTCCGATTTCTGCTTCTTTAACATGAAGATCAGTCTGATTATTCATTCGCTCTGCAAACATTCTTGAAAATATTGGAGGGATATGCTGCACAATTACAATGCCGGGAATCCCAGAAGGCAAAGACTTGAGTATGCTGAATATGGCCTCTGTTCCGCCGGTGGAAGCACCTATGGCTATAATTCGCTCCGTATTATTAAGCATATTGCCTGAAACCTTTACAGAGGCCGCTGCCAGCTTGGCAGGCGGAGATTTTACCGCGGCCGCCGCCTTTATTTTTTGTATTAAATCTGCGGCAAACCGCTCGTTATCCTTTGACTGAACGCCGGGCTTTTCAACGAAATCTACAGCCCCTGCCCCCATAGCCTCAAAAACAGCACTATTTATGGTGCTTACCATAATAACAGGGAAAAAATGCCGCGGCAGCAGCCAGCGCAGAAAATCTATTCCGTTCATTTTAGGCATTTCCACATCACAGATAATCACATCGGGAACCGTCTCTATAATTTTATCCCTTGCCTCAAAGGGGTCTGATGCAACAGCAATTACTTCTATCTGCGAATCTGAGGAGAGAACTTTGACAAGCATTTCACGGAACAGCAAACTGTCGTCAATTACCAAAACTTTAATATTCTTTAGCGTATACATATGAATCTACTCCTTTCTGTATACGGCAGGCATTACATATTTATACCGTGTCCTATCACGGTTCAGGCTTTCCGAATGGCCTATAAAGAGAAAGCCTCCCGGCTCAGTAATATCATAAAGACGCTCTGCAAGTCTTTCCTTCGTCTCATTATCAAAATAAATCATAACATTTCGGCAGAAAATAACATGCATTTTTCTTCTGAAGGGAAATGTATGGTCCATAAGATTAATACTGCTGAAAATTACCTCGTTTCTGATTTTTTCCGATATAATATAATTTTTGCTGTCATGATTTTTAAAATACCGCCTTATCCAGCTTTCCGGCAAGTCCTTAATCCTCTCTCTGCTGTAAATGCCTGCCTTGGCAACAGAAAGAACCGCCTGTGAAATATCCGTAGCTAAAATTTTCGTATCCCAGCCTATTTTTGCCGGCCCAAAGAATTCATCTATAATCATTGCCAAGGTATACGGCTCTTCTCCCGAGGAGCATGCCGCGCTCCATATCCTTAGGTCTTTATCCCTTACAGTTTTTGACAGATAGGGAAGCACCATATCCTTGAAATATTGAAAATGCGCCGGCTCCCTCATGAAAAAGGTATGGTTTGTTGTAATTTTATTCAGCATAACAGATGCCGCCTGCCCCGTTTTATCGCTCTTTACATAATGCATATATTCTGTCAGGCTTTTAAAATTCAGGCTTGACATTAAATTGCCCAGCCTTCCTTCAATCAATGTCTTCTTTTCATCTTTGAAGTAGATGCCGTAATTGGATTTTATATAATCGGCAAACTGCCGAAACTCCTGTTCCGTTATTCTTACCATATTTTTACCTGCCTTTAATAATAAGGGAAGCCTTATCACAGGTTATCCCCTCTCTTTGATTTTCAATTGCCCATTTTTAACCCAAAAAATAGTATTCAGCCTATTTAAATCCTTAATAATTAATACTTTCTAAGGTCCATATTGTTTACCATAACTTTTCTTATTAAATTGATTCTTCCTTATGCTCTCCGGCATCGGCTAAGGCCGTTTCAAAAAGGTCTAGTCTATTGAGGCTTTCTAAAAAGATGTGCTTATTCTTTCCATATTTTTTAATCCATTTACCGAATTTGTATAGGCAAAGCTATAGGTGCTTCCCATATGGGTCATGCTCATAATGCCTGCAGCACCTATTGCACCGGCTAGAAACCCAGCATTTTTGGCACTGATTTTTAAGTTATTAAACCATTTTCTCATTAATATATCCTCTGCCTATTCAATGATGCTGTCAATCGTTTTAGCCTTAGAAATAAAACGTCTTAAATTTACTATGCTTATATCCTTTACATAAATATTCCGTTGTATAGAATCATACAACGGAATAAGGTTCTTGTCTTACTACTTTCAGTAGGAAATTACATTTTTCGTCAAAATTTTCTTGCTATCAATTCACTTCTGGAATGAATTTCAAGCTTGCCGTATACACTTCTCAAAGTAGATTTAACTGTTGTTTCGGATATATAGAGCTTAGCAGCAATCTCTTTTGCGCTCATCCTATCTTTTGCAAGAAGGGCAATTTCTCTTTCTCTCGGGGTTAAAAGGGATTTATCCCCAAGAAATGCCTTCTTTATTATGCTTATGCCTTTGGCTTGGCGTTTACAAAGGGGCATTAAATCTGTAAAGCTTCCCTGCTCCCCTCGAAGGGGCCTGCCTATGGGGCTTTTAAGCGCCTTTTCATAAGGCAGTAGAGTTCTATCCAAGGCCTTCTCTTCATGAAAACTATATCCATTCAGCCCTAAAAGTAAATCTCCCATGCATTCATGGTCTGCAAAAGGCAGATAAACCTGATCTATAAGAGCCATGTCAGCGGCCTCTTTAAGATAGCCAAGGGCTTTGGTGGTATTTCCATTGTGATAGACCGCAACTGCAAGAAAAATCAAATAATATACCCGAGGCATTCTATATTTTGCATTTCCGCTGGAATTTTCGAGGATATCCAGTGCAAAAAGGCTGGCTTCACAAAGCTCATTATACCGCTTATCCGCCAGCAGAAGCTGGAAATACAATACTCTTGCAAAAGGAACAACGGGGGCGTATACGGACTGCTCTATGCTCTCCATACTGTAAAGCCACGGAGCAACATGGTCCTTTCTGCCCAGCAGCAGGCTTATCATAGACATGCATAAATCTACCATTTTGCAAATCGGCAGCTCTGGATTTTTCTCTCCATACCCTTGAATATTTTTAACTGTAGCTAAAAACTTTTCCGTATCCCCCCGCAGAATAAAAATTCGCGCAAGATTAAATTCTGCATAAAGGCTGATGCTTGTCTGCCCACAGCTGCGAGCCTTATAAAGAGATTTATGACAGAGAATCTCCGCCTCGTCATCATCTCCTTTTAAAAGCATGGCCTCTGCCCATACCAAATGGCTGAAGCCGGTTCCCTTGCCTTTGCTGTATTTGCGGTACAAAGCCCTGATTTCGTCCATGGTCTTTAATGTTTGGTTCAGCCCGCCGGGTTCACGCCAGAACATTCCTAAAGCAGTAGGAAAAACAGACAGCCACTGGGTACTCTCTTTAAGCATATAAGAATGGGCACCGAGCATCTCCCATGCATCACCAAGGCTCCCTTTCATTTTAGAAAGATCATTAAATTCACCAAACGCCTTTAAAATGATAAACTCTCCGGTAAGCTTCTGAATCTCCTCTTTTGTCATATCCCTTTTTTCTTTCAGAACCTTTCGTAAAAGCCTGCAAAGCCTTTCATAGGTATCATGATAGTCGTTTAGAAAAACATAGTACCCAAAAACAATCATGGTAAAGGGATACTTGCATAAGATATCTTCCGAGCATTCCCCAATGATTGCCTTGATGAATTCTGCCTGGCACTTTTCCTTTTGCTTTTCAATATAAGCCCTTGTAAAGGGTAAGGACAAAAGCCCATCAAAATCTCCTACTTTATAGAAAAAACGGGCGGCGATACAATACTCTCCCTCTGCGGCACAGGATATACCTGCTTTATGTAATATATGGTCCTNNTCAAGCAATATACTATGAATGATAAAAAGGCGCTTATCCGGTATAAAGCGTATGAAGTCGCTGGTCCTAAGGTCTTCTTCAATTTCAACGGGAATGACGTTTTCGTCAACCATTGCCGCCGCCTGCTGAGCCGTAAAGCTGTCAAAAACCGATACTGTAAGCAGAAAATCCTGCTCCGTAGGCTTAAGGCGGTTCCAGACGGCAGTTTCTACCAGATTCTCAATACCGGCTGAGCAAACTAAAGCGCCTGTTTCCTTAAAGTGAATCATCTGAAGCCGAATAGCCGCTACCCAGCCTTCCGTAGTTATGAATATGTTTTCAATCTCTTCTTCCGTAAGGCGAAGACCCTCCATGCGAAAGAAAGCAGCAATGCCTTCCCTGTCAAAAAAGAAGGAGGGCCCCTCAATCATATAAATATTGTTATTATGTATGAAAGGCTGCTGCCTTGATTTAAGCTGCTGAGTAATAAATATCATATGCAGCTTGGCACATTCATGCATGGAAAAAGCATTCATCAGCTCCCGGTGAATACTGCAGTTTAGAAGATGGTAATTATCAATTACTAAATAAGTTTCTTCCTCACACTGTATATTTCTAAGATAAGATGCAATATAAAACAATGTGTCTATGTTGGGGGGATTCAAATCCTTAAGATCGTCTGCCACCTGCCGGTTTAGATTTGAAAACAGCTCACAAATGCTAATCCATGCCGTAGAAGCGGATTCTCCCAAACAGGTATACCATATGCAGGAAGCCTTTGAAAGCTCATTTTTCAAATACTCTCTTACAGCCGTCGTTTTCCCAAAACCCGACGGTGCTTCAACCACAGTCAAAGGATATCGTGATATCTGGCTTAACTGTCTGTTAAGCTTGTCCGAAAAATAGTATTTATTCTGGTTACTGATTCTTGCGCTCATCTCATTCCTCCAATTCCCATGGGGGAAAATTTCATGCAGCTCGTAGAGTAATTTTCCGTTTTGATGCTTTTATATCAAATAAACTTAAAGAGCATACAGCGCAAGTCATAAAAGCAATAGATTGCCATTTTTAAGTCTCTGTATACTTAATTTAAACCTATAAATTTAACATCGGCTTTTTCGAAATACCGTCGATAGCCGTCTGTTTTTCTACTGCCGAAAAGCCGGCATTTAAAGCGTAATTTTTACTCTGCAATATATCTTTTACAGTATTTTGCAAAACAAAGGATCTTTTAGGCAAAATACAGCTTTGCAAGGCTAATCCAAACAATCATCAACTTTATATTTAAGGACGTCTTCCGGTATTTTATCAGGGTTTAAATCCTTAAGGGCTTTCTCGCTTCCAAAAGAAACCGCCGTATCATAATACCAGCATTTAAATCTAAGGGTATTCATAGTTTTTTGGAGCTCTTCAATTTGCTTTTCTACTACGCCAAGGCGTTCATAAAACAGCTCCCGCCTTTCCTCCAAGGTGCTGTCACCTTCCTGGCACCAATCAAGAAAAAGCTTTATCGCCTTAATGGATAAGCCGGAGTTCTTCAGGCATTCAATTATTCTGAGGCTTTCCATCTCTGCCTCATTAAACCTGCGAATGCCTCCGTTGCCGCGTTCCATATTCGGAAACAAGCCTTCACGGTCATAATAGCGTAAAGTTGAAATTGTGATACCAGTAATACTGGCTACTTCGCCAATGGAATATTTCATAATGGAACTCCTTTTCCAATTTTAAAAACCTGTTAAAGTATGCTGCAAACTTCAGGCTTGTGGCTGAATTCAAATAAAATAGGAACATTGTCAAATGGAACAGGAAAAACTCCTGAGCGGTATAAAAGCAAATTCACTATACGTATTTTTAATTCAACTATAATAAAGCTTTATATTCTATAAAAATGCCCCTTTTCCGGCCTGCAGTACCTTCAACCTAAACCTTACTTTAGGTTACATACTAAAGATACCTTATAGTCCATTTTCTGTCAAGAAAACCCATTATATATAGTAAATTTCACACAAGGATGCAATAAAAATCTATTTTTCATAAACGGCTTAAACATATAAAACCCCTGTGTTTAAGCCATTCAAAACAGACGACTTTTATTACTGTCTCATTTGAAATTTACTATAGATGTCAACCTTAAAAAGTTTTATAACCTCATCCTTGTATCTTTTTTAAAGTTCACTTAGTATAAAAAAGAGCGCAAAAAAAGCCGCTTATAGAGTAAATCTCCTAATGGGCCTTTGGGGATATTTAAACCATCTATATTTGTCATCAATTTAAATATATAAAAATTACCAAGGCTTCGGCTAAAAATTTCTTTCCTTTATCCCTTTATTTTATGTAAAACGCCTTAAACAAAGCAAATGTTTTTATATGCTTGAAATTGCAAGCTAAACTCTTGTGGTCTCTCATATCGTTTAGTATGGCTGAAATCATAGTATTGCCAAATGGAACAGAAAAGAAATCCTGACTGGATTAAAATACCCTTTACGGCATTTTACGAAACAAAAATTCTTATTGATTTTCTCTTATTTTATGTCTTCTTAGAGCCAAATACTTACTACGGAATAAAATCTATTTGACTATATAATAAAGACAGTATTTCTATCATAAAATATCCGCACATGCAATCTGTCTACAGATTAGGAACAAAATATACTGGTCTTTTTATTTTATCAAAGGCATACAATCCTATTAAGCTAGTATCCTCATTATTAAACATATAAGAATTTAGTGAAAAATCTATGTTTTCTATATTTCTAAAAACTTCGCTAATCAAGCGAAATTTCCTTTAAAAGCGGCGGACTATAAGCCGAATGATGCAAATATCTTAATCATCCACACTACCCCAAAGCCCATGGCTATTAACATTAACAAATCGATTATAATAATAGGCAAAGAAAATTTCTTCCATCTATAGGGCAGCTTCTTTACAGTATATTCCGTAGATGCAGCTATTTTTACAAATATCATCATAATACCCATAAAACAAAATACCAGTATAATCCACCGGATAATTTGATTTGACATTGTGCCAAGAAGTATGGCCGATATGTATATCAAGCTGAACATGAGCATTGTCTTGGCAGAGCTTTCTGAATATTTACGCAAAGCCCCCTTAATTTCTTCTGCCATGTCAATGTACTTGCTTTTGTAAAACATCTCACCTATGCTTATAATAATTGACCAGCAGATCGCAAAAGCGGCAACAGGCGAAGCGCAGATACTATAGATAAATTGCATCATTTCAAGCCTCCCAACCATTATTCTATGTCTCATTATATTAGCATAGCTCTTAGAATAAAACCTCTGTTTCCATAGGCATATATGGCCTTTATATGTTACAGCCTCTATACATCAGGCAAGATATTCTGTTTTTTAACTTCATATCTTTTTATTCGGTTTTCAAGAAATATTTTATTTCGGGCTAAAATTTATCACATTTTCCATTCACATTAATAAGTATGAGGACTTTGCATGGCGAATACTGAATCTTTCATTTCTACACAAAATAAAGTATTCGTAATTATGGTTTTCAGGATTCTGCCAGATATCCAGATATAGCTGAATGCATTTCAATCCGAAGTGCCTANNCGGCTTCAAGGTAATTCAGCTATAAACCGCAAAAAAGGCCTCTTGCTTATATAACATTAAAAAAGAGGAGGGTGTAAATGACACAGGAATATTCTGATATGGCTAATAGTATCGTCATGTGGATTGCTTGTGCACCAGGGGTTTTAATAGTACTTTTTCAATCTTTTTTGTTTTTTAAGAAAAGCAAAGCAGATGCTATTAAAATCGGATTAACCCAGAAGCAGGTTACAAGCGCCGTCAGAAGCGCTGCCGTAACCTCTATCGGTCCTTGCTTTGTAATGCTGACCGCTATGCTGACTCTAATCCTTTATGTAGGGGCACCCCTTGCATGGCTTAGAGTTGATTTCATCGGCTCTGTTTCTTACGAACTACAAGGCGCTGATTTCGCAGCCAAAGGTATGGGCATTGAATTAGGTTCTGCCGCTATGGATGCAAACTACTTAGCCACTGCTGCAATTGTGATGGCCGGCGGCTGCATTGGCTGGGTTATATTTGCAGCGCTGTTTGCCGATAAGATGGATAAGGTTAATCATCTTATGTCAGGCGGGAACGCCGCTCTTGTACCTATCCTTGGCACAGGTGCCCTAATCGGTGTTTTTTCATCTCTTACCACAGACAGGGTTTATCCTTTTAGAAACCAAGCCTTTGCCGTAATTATTTCAGGTCTTATTATGTTTATAATCCAAAAGTATAACAAAAAGGCAAATAAGCAGTGGGTTAAAGAATGGGGCCTTACGATTTGCATGATTGTGGGCATGGTGGGCGCAACTATACTTGAAGGATTGAATGTGCTGCCAAAATAAAGGAAGGATGTGATTGCATAATGAATGCTGAACAACAAAAAGTATTCGATAATGATTATATGCCTTATATTATCAAATGGGGTAAAATTACCTGCTGGCTCTCAATACCGCTGATTTTTATACCGGCTTTTGCCCTAGCCATTTTTTATGGCGCCGCTCCTTCTATCGGGGGCATTATGACAGGCCTGATTGCATTGGTTTCAGCTATGGTTGCATGGTATGTAGTTGACCCTATAACGCTGTTTCCTATTTTGCATGTACCCGGAATGTATCTTACTTATATCGCCGGAAACTCTAAAGAAATTCGGGCTCCTGCGGCCACCTCTGCTTTATCTTCTGCAGACGTTCAGGCAGGTACCCCTCAGGGAACGGTTATAAGCTGTATTGCTATTTCAACCTCTATATTTATAAGCATTGCCGTTATGACTTTGGTTGCTATTGCAGGCCAATTTATATTAAGTTTATTGCCAAGTGCCGTAATAAGCTCCCTAAACTACTTACTGCCTGCTCTTTTCGGTGCAATGCTTGTTCAAAGAATTATGATGGATTATAAAACCTCTGCTATTGTTATACCTGCGGCCTTTTTCTTCCGCTGGTGTACCCTTCAGGGATTCTTCTCCTGGCTTCCATGGGGAGGAGGGTATGCACAAATCCTTCTTTGTGTAATAGCAGGGACTATTGCAGCAAGAAAGGTTCATGCTAAGATTATAAACCAAAGCAAATAATTTTATAGTAAATTTAAAGCATTATGAAACACGGCTCATAATGCCTATAAATACTTAAAAATATTTAAGAATATATCTTCAAATATACTTTTCCAAGCAAATTATTAAAGGGGGATTAACAAATGGGATTTAATGAAAAAGTTCATGCGTTTATAGCGGCTAAATTTTATGTGCATTTGACAGAAGAATTCGGTGAGAGAGGTAAAAAAGCTTTTATCCACGCCACACAATATTACGCTGAGCAAAGAGGACGGAGAATGGCTCAGAGGGCTATCCGTGACGGCTATGATTTAACCTATGAAACTTATCTTCAATATGGGGAATTGGTTAACACACAGTATACTATTGAAAATGAAGTTTCCAATCAATCAAAAATTGAAGAAATCAGCCCACATTATTTAATACATATCCACCGCTGCCCATGGCATGCCCAGTTTAAAGAAATGGGCCTTATTGAAGCAGGCCATGAATACTGCGAGCATTTAGATAACTCTATCTGCCGGGGCTTTAACCCCTATCTTACCTATGAGGTTGACCAGACGCTTCATAAAAGCGACTATTGCATTCATAGAATTTTAAATACCAATTATAAAGAGATTCCCCAAAAACCTAAAAAAGCAGCATATCTTCAAAGCTTCGATTACCACTGCGGCCATTCCTATTGGTCCTATGCAGAGGTAACAGGGGCTATCTTTGCTGAAAAAGGTGAGCAAGTAAACACTCAGGTTCTTAAGGACTTTACGGATGAATATGGACAGGAAAGGGCAGATAAATTAGTTTCTTATAAAAATACAAATTTTAATGTGACAAATTGCTAAATTAAATATCCATATCCTTTTATATACTTAAATTCATATGAAATAGCGGCATTNNTCAGTGAAATTTACTATAAATGCTTATAAGTTTATAAAAGCAAATTGACTATACAATCTATAAAATTTGGATTGCGAGGCAATCCAAACCGTTCCTAATTAAATTCATGCCTTTTTATCATTATCAAAAAAGAAAGGTTATAGCCTAGGCTATAACCTTTCTTTTTAAGCGTCCCCGAGACGACTCGAACGTCCGACCCTTCGCTTAGGAGTAGACCCGATACGACATCGGGAAGTGACATCTGATGCTTAAAAATGCTTGGAAATACAAGGTTTTTCAGCATTTCAAATCCCATCCGATACTACGCTGTGATAGCTAATTCAGAGGGATTTTACACCGTCCGATTGGCTCGAAATTAGCAAGGCTTTCGATTTTCGGTGGACGTTGCAAGTGCAAGCAAATTCCTCTATGTAACTTCTCGTGATACGAAATGATAGAAAATCCTATTCATTCTCGTGCGGAGGCGCTGATATCTTTAGACACCATCTTAGTCTGTTTAATATATCATTTCAAAATAGATTTTTCAACCAGCATTATTAAGAATTTCAAAGTTTTTTTCAGACTTAATGATTCTATGTAATTTAGACCCGCCGAAGCAGGTCTTTTTTTATTTCAGCATAATCTCTCTATCCTCAGCACCGAGCATATAAGCACCCTTGGCAAAAGCATCCCTTGCCAGAAGCTCTGCCACATCAATCCTATCGAACAGCATCCATATTTCTTTCTCTTTCGGAGTCAGTTCATGGCTATGGTCAAACAAATGCTCAAGTCCCAATCCTTCAAGCAATGCCGACTTTGCTGCTTTGTATTCTTCGGCTCTGCCAACATATTCGTCGTTCCTTTCCTTGGAAAATGCCTCGATATTGTCAGCTCTCAGATGCTCGTAATACTCGTCCATAAAGATTCTATCCATACTCGTTGACCTCCATAACAAAAAAATAAGGGCAGACCCTTTTACAGCTATTGTAGCTATGTAAAAGGATCTGCCCTTGCAGTTACTATAATGTTTTTGCCAACGACTTCAGGAGTGCTGCCATTTCCGGATTTTGCAGAAGCTTCAGAAGAAGTTCTTTATCATCAGCGGAGCTTTCCGTTGCGGCTGGTTGAACCGGCTCAGGCGTTGCCTGTCTGCCTGAGTAGAACGCAGCTTCCATTCTTTCAGCGTTCAGTCTGCGGTCATCGTCGATGATATGGGAGTAAACATCCGCAACCATCTTGACCTGTGCATGACCGGAATCGCCTTGAACGGATTTCATATCGCCGCCGTTCAGCTTCAGCTTGTAAGTGATACTGGAATGTCGGAGACTATGGAAAACCACTTTCGGCAGTTCCTTCTCCTCAATCAGCTTATTGAAAGCACGGTTGATAACCTGCCCCTCAATCGGCTTGCCATTGGAAGAACAGAAAACCAGATTGAAGTCTACGAACTCGTCACCGAAAAGGTCTTTCAGTTCTTCGATATCAGCCTTTCGCTGTACCAACATTTCCGCTACGGTTTTCGGTAAGAACACCTTGCGGACACTTGTTTTGGTCTTAGGAGTTTTGAGAACCAATGCGGTATGCGTACTGGCGAAGGTCGGCGGGAACTTGAACATGATGTCCTTACCGTCCAGATCTGCCATCGCTTCACGATTTACTCTCTGCAACTCCTTTTCAACGAAGATGCTTGCCTGACCAAGTTCAATACTGGTGGGGGAAATGTCAATACAGTCCCAGGTAAGCCCCAGAAGCTCGCCCATTCGCAGGGAACAGGAGAAGGCAAGGTTGATAGCCAGACGAAGAATATCATCGTCACAGGCTTCCAGAGCCTTCTGGAGCACTTCTGCTGTCCAGATGTCCCTGGTCTTGTGTTCTTCCTTCGGCAGCGTAGCGTGCTCCACAGGGTTTCTGGTCATCAATTCCCACTTGACCGCCTGATTGAATGCATTTCGCAATGTCTTGTGAACCTCTCGGACAGTATGCGGAGTCAGATATTCTGTACGGGCTTTTACATACTTAGAAGAAACCGCTTTGACAGAAAGCAAATCTCGGTAATACTTGTCCATGATTCTCGGCGTGACATCCTCCAGCTTCATATCACCGATGAGGGGACGAATATAGTTTGCAATCAGGCTCTTTCTGCTTTCATAGGTAGACATCGCCCAGGTGTTCACACCATAGATTGACATATACTCATCCAAAAGATCGTTGACGGTTTTAGCAGAAGGGGGAATAAAGGTTCCGGACTCCTGCTCATATTCAACCTGCAACTTCCTTTTCTTTGCTTCGGCATTCGTTTCAAAGGTTTCCCACTTCTGACGCTTGTTGCCGTTCTCATCGGTGTATGTATAAACCACAGAATACTTCTTTTTTCTCTTAACGATAGATGCCATGTAATCAGCTCCTTTCCTGTCTATCTTCCGCTAACTGGTAGCGGGTCTGATTGTGATACCATTTTTCAAAGCTCTCTTTGGTAACTCGCTTATACCTGCCAACCTTGATAAGCTCAAAATCTTCATTGGCAACGATATAGTAAATGGTCTGACGATGTACCCCAAGCATTCTTGCCATTTCCGGCAGACCGTAGGTGGATGCCATAATATCTGCATCCAGTTCCTGATCCTCTACCGTGCGGTAATCGGTTTGAGAAGCATACCATCTTTCAAAGCTCTCCTTGGTCACTCTGCGCTTGCCCAGGACATCGACCACATCAAAATGCCCTTTGGCAACCAGCTCGTAAGCAGTCGCTTCTTTCAGCCCAAGGCGCTGTCCAAGCTCCTCCATTGAATATGTAGTTTTTTTCAGCTCCTCACCGGGAGGGGTTCCATCGACCTTCTGGTATTTGAACTGATTGGCATACCATTCTTCAAAGCTGTCGATCATCACCCTCATGGTGTTGCCGACAAGAATGGTTTTGAAGTAATTCTTCTTAATGAGCCAGTATGACTCCGTTTTACCAAGGCCGAGCATCCTGCCCATTTCCGGAACAGACATACTCGTGCGTTTTCTCATTTCCGCCATCGTACAACCTCCTATGTAAAAAATGTAGCCATGTGTTTCTTGTCATGGCTACATTTTATCGAACTCTCAATATGTTTTGAAGTTTGTCGCCGGGGTGTACGACACCCTTGACAAATCTTACATTTGATGATCCAACCACTCATCAAAACTCTTTTTGGAGATTCTGATACTGCCACCGATGCGGACGCTATGGAAAACTTTCTTTTTCACAAGGTTGTATGCACTGGTTCTGCTGATGCCCAGAATATCCTGAATCTCATCAACCTNNATCAAACTGAACTGCGTTAGCAGCCATCGCTTCTTCGGTGCGCTGATTCATGGCAGCGATTCTTTCTTCAAACATTTATGTTCACTCCTTCGTTCTCTTTGCTTTATGTTTTGTGGGACGCTTTTTCAGCTGCTCCATTGCCAGACTGACGGATAAGGCTTTCTCAATCGCTACCATTTCACGGGGCGTTACCTTACCTAAGTAATTATCAATCCTGCTCTTATCAATGGTGCGAATCTGTTCCAGCTGAACAACTGACGCTTCTTTGAATGCAGGATTGTCGTAAATAACAAAGTGCGTCGGCATATTCGCTTTCTTATGGATTCTGGTGGTGACCGTTGCCACAATCAATGTGGGAGCGTGTTTATTACCGGTATCGTTCTGAATGACAATAACCGGACGGATGCCGCCTTGTTCCGACCCAACTACCGGGTCCAGATTGGCGCAATAAATATCACCACGGCGATATACCCAATTTTCTTTCATCATGTGCCATGACCTCCTTTCGTTGGGTATGTAATAACTGACTGTCCGAAAGGAATCAGGCAGTCAGTCCAAAAGTCTATGTGTCCCATATTTGCCACGCACCCCTGGGAAAGAGGGCTTACGCCCTCAGGGAATCACCGAACGACTGATTGCGAATCAGTTCCATAGGAATCTAACCTCTGCCGGGTTCTCCGCCAGCTCCGTAGAGAAGTATCTTTAATCCTGTTGCTTTCATGGCCGTATTGGGAGCAACCCAATATTTACAAGCCAGTATTGATCGCTGGCATCGGGAGAGAGACAACTGCTTAATTTATAGAAGAAAGTCGTTCTGTTTCTCTGTCCGATACGTCACGGCGTACCGCTGATGTGGCTGATGCTCTCGCACCGGCAACAGGAACGTGTTCGATGACTGTGTATTCAGTTTTCAAGGATCAAGCAGCCGATTTTCTTTGGCTGTATCTAAATTGTACCTGTTCCTCATGCAAGTTTTTATTGCCTCGTAGGTATAGTTTTGAGGTTATTCACGACCTAAAAATATGTAATCAAGGGTTGTCTCAAAGCGCACAACCAGTTCGATTGCCAAATCAATAGAGATACCTCTGTTGCCGGTTTCAATTCGTGCAATGGTGTTTGCGGCAACACCTAACTGCTCCGCAAGCTGTTCCTGTGTAAGCCCATGTTCCTTTCTCAAGGCTTTAATTCTTTTTTCGCTTTCAACCAAGTCGTAATACATTTTCGTTCCTCCGTGTTTTTGAATTTGTGAAGTTGCAAAATCAAAAACAGCGGGAGGAGATCGTGCCCGATTCTCAATACCTTTTGCCATCTGCCTGTCCTCCTTGCAGGCATAAAAAAAGAGCCGGAGTAAATTACTCCAAGCTCTCGTTTATGCCTTTGTGTTAAAATGAAGGAAGATAGGCAGGTATAAAAAAAGCCCCGTACCCATTACAGGCACGAGGCGTAACTCTCTCTATTCAATTTTATGCCGCTATCTCCCAGCATAGCCATTTTAACACTGGACAAGTCGGACTTTCAGTAGGGAAACCGTCGTATTTTCATCGGATTTTAGTCGGACTAAAATCCTGTCTTAGCACTCACAATAACACAAGGCTTCTTCCTCTCTGGCACTTTCCAGGAAATCTTTCAATTTAGGAATGGCTGTTCCCCAAAGTGACAGACCAAATAACAGTATCGCTTCTTTCTTTCGGTCATAGTAGGTGCTGCGTTCCATATCCAGAACCTCCAGCATTTCTGATTCCTTGTACTTGAAGCGATTGAGATATGCCTTTGAGATAATCTCACAGTACAGAGCGCCTTTATCCGGATATTCTCTGATTTTCAACATAGCCATATCTACCAGTTCAATGATCCACTTTGTCTCGAATAAGCTGCGAATGCGTTCTTCAAATCGTTCTCTCGCTTCATCCGGAGCAAAGTTCTCCAGATAAATCAATGCACCATCTAAGCTGTCACCGTAAGTACAAATAAGGGTATCACATACATCATTCGCACGATCAATGGTAGACCAGCACACCTCTCGATATATGGATAAAATCAGCTTTGCTCTTTCATACAGAACCTTCTCGTCAATGTTCTGCATCCGGCAAAGCATTCGAATATTGCTTAATACCTGTGTATTATATCTGCTCATTCAGAATCTCCTTTCAGCCTAATCCATAAAATAAGAATTCCTTTCTAACTCCTGTCACTTGGCTAAAGGGAAACAAATACCATGGGACAAGAATGACTATAGCTTCCGATGTATGATAAAAAAACAGAAGCAAGAATCGGAAGTTCTTGACTTTATAAAAGTTCCGATATATAATTAAGTGGAACTAAAACTTCTGCTCTGATTCTCATTATAACATCTTTCAGAAGTTTGTCAACAAATAATCGGAAGTTACGAATAAATATTTTTTGAAAGGAAGGACAGTACCATGACATTTGGAGAAAAAATTAAAGAAGCTCGTTTGGCTATGAACCTATCTCAAACGGAGCTTGCCCAGATGACCGGCATCTCTGAAAGATCCCTTTACACCTATGAGCAGCTCGGAACACTTCCCAGAAAAAGCAACATCAGAAAGCTTGCTGAAGCGCTGCATATCTCTGTGTCCTATCTTTTGGACGAATCTGAAACAGACAGCCAGAGCCATATAGATCAGGATATGTTCATTTTAGAGGCAAAGGAAAACTTCGGTTCTAAGGGAGCAAAAGAAGCTCAGGAAGTGCTGGGGCGTGTAAATTCTCTGTTTGCCGGTGGAGAATTGGACGAGGACGCAAAAGATGTATTCTTCCAGGCAATTATGTCAGTTTATATGGACTCTAAGAAAACAGCACGGGAAAAGTACACTCCGAAGAAATACAGAAAGCATAAAGATAAAGAGTAAAATCCTCAAGCACAGAATCTGTTTTCTGTGTGCGATTCGGAGGTGAAGCAAATGAAAACGGCAGAGCATATCATTGAAACTGTCGATAAGCTTGTGCGAAAATATCACACCAGAGACCCTTACGAGTTGTGTCAGCTGTTAGGAATCAAAATTCATTATTACGATTTACAGAAGAAATTGAAGGGCTTCTTCTATTACCAGTCCAGACAAAAGAATATCGTGATAGATCACAATGTGAACGGTATCCTGGAACGTATTTTAGTCGCACATGAATTAGGACACGCTGTCCTGCATACGAAAATCGCCATGATGCACGGCTTTCAAGAAATGGAAGTGTTTGATGATAGATCAATTGAAGAAAATGAAGCAAACTTCTTTGCGGCGGAGCTTCTGTTAGAAGATGGAGAAGTTCTGGAATGCCTTTCGGAACACACATTTTTTGAAACGGCTAAAATGCTCTATGTACCGGCAGCATTATTAGACTACAAATTCAGCCTGCTCCACGAAAAGGGGGAGCTGGTAAATTCGATGTATATTCGTAAAGCAGATTTCCTGAAAGAAGATCTTCATGCCTACGATAACGACATTAGTTATGGCGATATATGAATATCTATTTTTATATCTTTACAGAAAAAGTCCACCAGTACGATGCGCAGTGCATCATGACTGGTGGACTTTTTAGTTGTCATCAGGAAGTCAAACAGGCTTATCGTCCGGAAGGTCAAAATCAGCATCCGTACATTTTCTGATAATGTGTTTTGTTTTGTCCATCGGCAAAGGCACATTTTCCTCTGCGAAGTATTCTTTCTTTACGACTTCAACGACTGCTTCGTGATTATCTTTGCCAGCAGGAACGATCACGAAATCGCCCACCTGAATAGAATCGTCATCCGAAATATAATAGTAGCTCTTACACCCATCTTCAAACTCTACGCTGCAATAGATAATATCATTGTCACAGCGCCGCACCTTTCCATACACAGACGGGTTCATAATTTCACCCCACCCATAGAAAGACATAAATTCAAAGACGGACTCCATAAACTCCGCCCAATCATCCGGAAGCCCCTTTTTATCGTAGCTTCCTTGAATGAGCTTTTCATTGCCCTTTTGAGAAATAACCTTAATGGTGTAGTCTATGGTTTCAAGCGGATCAACCACTACATTCTCCGGATTTCCTTCTATATGGTCAAAGATGCTTTCTGCATCCATATCTTCAAGAAGGCTTTCAACCCCGCCCTCAACTTTGTATTTTCTGCTTACAGAACACCCAGAACCGATATTTTGAATGTGTTCAATACTTTCGCTCTCTCTGTCCACAATTAAAGACTCTGTATAATCCCAGACAGCGTATTCTGCGTGTTCTGAAATAGGAACTTTTGGCTTGATCTTTGTGATACGATGATAGTTTACTTCGATTCGATTCACCATATCAGGCTTATTATTCCCATCAAAGGCATACAAATCAAGCATTTTCAAACTGTCACGCAGCAGATCTGACAGGTCAATTCCGTCTACTTCAAAAGACGAGCATAACGAACCGCTGAACTTATAGACCTTTCCAGCGGTATTGGTCAGCTCCATATTCCAGTTTCCAATATCGGTTGCAAAAACTTCATCGTACCCATTGCTGAAATACTCTGTAAACGCAGAAAAGATTTTGTCGGAAGCCGCTTTATCAATTTTCAGATTCTGACTGTGAGCTTTTTCATATCGACCATCTCTGCGCTGTCCGAAAACATACGAAGAAAACCATACTTGTCCTTCTGCATTGAGGGCTATGTGCTGTTCAACTTCTTCGTCCGATTCCGGGCAAGGCCCATAACCAAGCCGATTGGAAACAAGCCGAATCTTTCTAAGTTCTCCTTTGAACAGGAAGGGATTCTCGCCGGAAAGCAGGGCAAGGCGGCTCAGTGCCAGAATAAACCACGAACGATTTTCGGTATTCAAGATGGCTGCTGCATCGTATGCCCAATGATTAAAATATCGCCATTGGGAATAGATTGCCGACCCAAGCAGTTTAATGTCCGTGACCTCATCAATGATACGATTTAGCGCATCACAACTGCTTGCTACATCGCCATATTTTTCTGAAAAGGCATGGCCGCAATCCATCTGGAATCCCAATGCCTGACAATCATCAGCCAAGTAATGGTCAACCAGCTCTATGTAACTGATTTTCTGATCTCTGAATTTCTCAATCCACTTTGTGGCGAATAAGTGTACTTGCTCTAAATACTCCATTGCGACCTCCTTCCGAATCGGATTAAAACTCCTCCCAAGTCCGACCGTTCAGATCATTTGCGATTACATCGGTGTTAGGCATTGTTTTATATCCGAACATATCAGCAAGATTGAAGAACTTGCTTTTCTGAATCGGATTCTTACTGCTTTTTCTAAAGTCCATCGGGTAGAACTTTTCAACGATGAAATATCTATGGCTAATCGTCCGAAGGTTATAGCCATAATTATCTGCACGACGAATTGCCTCGTTGATGCGTTCAATCTCATCTGTGGTAGGCTCAGCTCCGCTTTCGGCACGATAAGTCATGCTGCCGTTATTTTCCACTGCGATGATGATCTTTTTCAGCTTACCAATGGCACGAATACTCTTGTCCTTATACAAGCCGATATATCCATGTTCTGAGAAGTTGCGGGATTCCTGGTCATAGAACAAATCCAAATCCATATTATCCTGAAAAGTTGTACCGGCTACGATTGCTCTCATCCATTTATAGCCATCCGGTATCAGCTTTTCATCAAAGCAATACTTCTTGAAATCGTCTAAAACGGCGATGATTTCCGTATCTCTGTCGTCAACAATATCCTCCATAGCGTTCACAAGCTGCTCAAATGTCAAGTTGACGTGCTTAATCGGATGGATAAGCCGGGTTGCATTTTCACTGTTATACTTTTTTAGTTCAACCGCCAGTTCATCAAACAGTTGCGGTTTCATCGGCTTGGGGTCAAGGGTGAGCAAGACCTTTATATCCTCAGCACCAAACTGCTCCAGATGATTTACAAGCTGCTGCTTGTAAAACTGATTGTAGAGCTTTGTTTCCACCACTATTTTGAAGCTCTTTTGGCTGATAACCGCATCCGGAACACTATCGTCACCAACGACCTGCAAATCAAAGGTGATTTCCGGGCTTTCGTCCTCTCCAAGAATAAGGCTGTTCAGCATAGAAAAGAACTTATCAGCGTTATAGTTATACAAACGAGAGAGCATCAGCATGGTGTTTGAGGTATCCACATTCTCTTTGGAGTGGTATCTCTGAAAATAATGTATCTGCATATCGCACCTCCTAAAACCCATCTGCCGTTTCGTCTGCGTTACCGGGTCAGTTGATAACTCAATTCCAGCAAGGGCTTGATTAANNCTGATCCAATTCTCTTTGTTCATGTGGTAGGCGGGGAAGAATCCCTCTTTCATACGCAGTGAACCTATCATCATCGGATCGCACTTGATGTTCAGAACATCAACCGTTTTATCTTCTGGAAATCCCAGCTTTTTTGCATTGACTTCAACCACCAACGCATACCACTTTTTATTGTTCTTATGGCGCAAAACACAATTCCAGTCATTCCACGGGTAATCCGGTTCTGCTCCATAGATTTCTTTTGCCCATTCAAATAGTTCTTTTCGTTCCATTGTTTCCATCCCTATATGATAAGGCGATACACCATAGATTAGGCTTCCATCACGTTATCTGTCCAAAGCTCGCACTGTGTCATTACGGTCTGAACAGCATCATCCATACCCTCCGGTGGGTATTTGTGTTTCTTCAACAGTCGTTTAATGAGAGTACGCATTTTGGCACGNNCTTTTGTAATCGCAATCAGTTCTTCATTTTCGTAAAAATCCTTGATTGCTTGCGGTTTCGTAAGTGCATCGTAGAATGCCAACTCATCAGCTGTAAGACCTAGCTGTTCGCCCTCTTTGTGGGCATCTGCCAGCTGTTTTGCGAGTTTCAGCATTTCTGCAATGACTTCTTCATTGGTGAGCATACCATTCAGATATGCGTTGATCGCTCGCTGCATGATCTCACTGAACTTTTCGGACTTAACCACATTCGTTCTACGGTAAATAGATACCTGTTCCGCTATCAGTTTTTTCAGTAGCTCGATTGCCAGGTTCTTCTCTTTCATTTTGCTGATTTCCTCAAGGAACTTCGGATCAAACAAAGAGAATTCCTCTTGCATATCAGAGAACAGGTTAATAACGCCCTCGCTCTTGATGCTCTGCTTCAAAAGCTCATTGATACGAGCGTTCATTTCAGGCAGAGAGATCTTCTTGCCGGTTCCCGCATTGGTCAGCCGCAGCACCAGGACACGCACTGATTCAAAGAACGCAGCTTCAAAGCGATCAGCTTCACACACCAGAGAAGAACAAAGAGAAAGAGCCTGATGAAGCATGAGGGCTTCCTTGATAAAGGTGTCTTTTTCTTCTTCCTTTTCACGGGCGATGATATAGTTTACCGCACCGCTGATGGTCTTTGCTCTTTCCAGATCGGTTCCGGTAGTGAACTTGGTGTAATCAAATCCATGGAACATATCACGGCAGACACCGAGCTTTTCGATAAACTTCGGATAAGCGACTTTGGCAACATCCGTATCACCGTAGTTTTTCTTATCACGGGTGGTGTAGTCATTCATTGCCTGTTTTAGTGCGGTAGCAATGCCTACATAGTCAACGACCAGACCGCCTTCCTTGTCACGGAACACTCGATTAACACGGGCGATTGCCTGCTNNGAAACATACATGGTAGCCAACGACGGAACATCAAATCCGGTCAGCCACATATCAACGACGATGGCAATCTTCATCGGACTGTTATTGTCCTTGAATTTTTTCGCCAGCTCGTCCTTGTGCCGCTTATTGCCGATAATATCATGCCATTCTTCAGGGTCGTTATTTCCACCGGTCATAACAATACCGACTTTTTCCGTCCAGTCAGGGCGCAGTTCCAGAATCCGCTTATAAATCTTCATTGCAATCGGGCGGGAATATGCCACGATCATCGCTTTGCCTGTAAGCAGACCTTCCCGGTAATTCTCGTAATGGTCAAGAATATCGCAGACCAGAGAGTTGATGGTATTATCGTTGCCCAATACTGCTTCCATCTGTCCGAGAGTTTTCTTGCTCTTTTCAATAACCTCCGGATCAGCATTATGTGCCATGATTTCATACTCTGTATCAATCATGTGCAGCGTAGCTTCATCCAGGTTGAGCTTAATGACACGGCTTTCGTAATAGACCGGGCGGGTTGCGCCATCTTCGACAGCCTGCGTCATATCATAAATGTCAATGTAATCACCGAACACCTCACGGGTGCTGCGGTCTTTCGAGGAAATCGGGGTTCCGGTGAAGCCAATGTATGTAGCATTCGGCAAGCTATTTCGGATAATGCGGGCAGTACCAACAACACGCTTGGCGATTTCTTCGCCGTCCTCATTCTTGGTCATCTTAATCTTTTCGGTTAAGCCGTACTGTCCACGGTGGGCTTCGTCTGCCATAACGATGATATTTCTGCGTTCAGAAAGGGCTTCGTGAGATTCCTCAAACTTCTGCATAGTCGTAAAGATAATACCATTTGCCTGACGACCGGCAAGGAGATCACGCAGATTCTCACGGCTCTGAGCGTGCATCGGGTCTTGGCGCAAGAAATCCTTGCACTTTGCAAACTGCCCGAAAAGCTGATCGTCCAGATCGTTTCTATCGGTCAGCACAACAATCGTTGGGCTATCCAAGGCTTCCTGGAGCAAATGAGCATAGAACACCATCGACAGTGACTTGCCGCTGCCTTGTGTATGCCAGAACACACCGCCCTTACCATCGGTAACGGTAGCTCGTTTAGTCGATTNNCCATCGACCGTTTTCCATTCCATGAAGCGATCTTCGCCGGAAGTAATTGTACCGGCTTTGGATGTCATCTGGTCACTCATAACGCAGATGGCATTATAGATGAACATAGAGGGGATTTCCTTCATGTAGTTGCGGAGCTGCCGATATGCAGCAGAAGCATCGGTTTCTTCTCTGGAAGGAGATTTCAGTTCCACAATAACAACCGGAATACCATTTAGGAAAAGCAGAATATCCGGGCGTTTGTTGCTGTTTTCGATGAAAGTCCATTGATTTGCTACGATAAAGGAGTTGTTGTCAGGATTCTTGTAATCAACAAGATAGACGATGGAGGAGCGTTCCTCGCCTTTCTCAAAATAGCGCACAGGAATACCATTTTGCAGGTAGTCCATAAAAACAGCGTTTTTCTGCACCAGTTCGCCATTTTCAAAGTTCTTCAGCTTAAAAAGTGCATCACTAATAGCGTCCTCTGGCAGAGAACGGTTCAAACGATATAGGGAAGCAACAAGTTCTTCCTCATACAGAGGATTGCGAAACTCCCTCTCTATGTCGGGTCCATACAGGTAACTGTACCCCATGTTCCGGAATAATTCGATTACGGAGTTTTCATAGTCCGCTTCGGTATATAATCTTGCCATATGCTTTCGCCCCCTATATCAATGCAAGCTGTTTTCTCAGTTGCTTATCATTCTTTTCTTGTGACACTGTGTCATACGACACCTTGAGTTTACCTAATGCATCATACAGTCTGTCCCGATATTCTTCTTCTGAAAACATTTTCGATAACACTTCTGAAGTATGAGGATATTTTTCATTTTCTTCCTTCATTTTTCTAATAATAATCTCATACTGATACATTACAGCCAATGCATTTTCGTAATCTCTCAGGAAATTGCCATAAAGCGACGCAACATTGCCTTTGAAAATAAATTCAAATTCCATTGCCATATTTCTAAGTTCTTCTCGTTTTTTCAAAAGCTCCTTGTGAAATGGCTGTTCTAAGGGATGCTCGATGGCTTCTGCTTGCCCCTCCATATATGTATTGTTTGTAAGCCATACAAAAACAAGGTCATTAGCAAACTGAGGTTCTGCTTTTCTTTTCTCTGAAAGGAAAACGTAGTTTTCTTTGCAAAGGGAAATAATGCTATTTGCCATCATATATGCTTTCAAGCGGCGATCAAACAGTTGCTGTTTATTACTTAGTCGTATTTGGTGGACTGATACACATAACGCAATGACAGATGCAACAGATGTCATCACGGTACACCAAAAATTCCAATCTCTAAGCATAGATATTTCTCCCTTCTACAAATTTTAAACGAAAATTTAGCGGCTTAAAGGTCGATGTCAGATATATCAATCTCTCCCGCCATCAGTTTCGGCAGCAACGCTTGTCTAAGTGTAGAGAGTCGCTTGATTTCTTTTCGATTATTTTCAATTAGTAACAGTAATGGCAATATTATTTCAGCAAATTCATTCTGCTGATTTACGGGCGGAATAGAAATTTCAAAGGAATGAACGTGATTCCTATTCAAGGTAGGCACGGCACTTCCTCCACGGAATTGTGAGTAGTCGATGCTACGAAGCATATAGTAGCTCCAATACGGGTTGTTCCCTTTGAAATCTTTTACAAACAAGGTGGTATTATGTGCCCAGCATCTTTCCATATAAAGTCTTGGCTTACCGATGTTGCCGCTTCGTCCCATAACTACACAAGGTGCTTCCGTTGTATATTCGTTGTGATAAAAAATTGTATCTGTTGATCCTGCTACTGGATAAGAACCAGAAACCATCTTGTCCCTTGGTAAATCGTATCCTCTTTGTAGCGTTACAACATCACCAATTGTTCCAACAACCCAATTTGGACAACACAACGAGGGCGCATACTTGTTATTGAAAATAGCTTCGATTTGCTGCTCTAAATTTTCGTTTATCGCATTATTGCAATCCATTCTTGCTTGTATGTCATCTAAAATTGCAGTGATTTTCTGTTGATCTTCAATCGACGGCAATTCCAATTCCAGATTATTAATCATTTCTTTGGTAAGAGCGTTTCTTGTTGCACCGCCAGCCGCTAATTGTAATAAGTATTCTTTGTTTAACTGCAAAAAATACAACAGATAGCTTGGCACAGCCTTTTGCAGATCGGCTCGTACTATGCAGACGTGCTGATTAACTCTTGCTGGTAAATACTTTTTATCTACCATACACGCTCTTGCAACAGAGTCACCCGTAATATTGAGTAGAACATCACCTTCTTCAACAATTACATTTTTTAGTTTTTCTGCCTGCAAATCATTTATGAAAGCTAACCCATCAGCTGAAAAAGCAAAATCCAACACATTTTGGCTTCGGATTAGGGAGATGCCCTCCTCACAGTATGCTTCCTTTCCACCTTTCGGCGTAGCACCGCTACCTATTTTAGTGCATATATCCTTAAATTTTACCACGATAGTTCACACTCCTAACCTATGTATTTGCGGTGAGCAATCTTAACATTGCTCTGTTTGACCATTGCATACTGCAAGGTCGTGTCTATTCGTTGATGCCCCAAGAGCCGTTGAAGCTGCTCCACGGGCATTCCTTTGTCAATCGCCATTGTAGCGAGGGTTCGTCTGAATTTGTGCGGATGTACTCTTGGAAGCGAAAGCCGCTTGCCAAGTTCACGCAGCCTTGATTCCACACCGCCAATCTGCAATCTTTCGTATGGCGCTTTCAGCGATACAAACAGGGCGTTGTTGCTATCCGTTCTCTGTGCAAGGTAGTTCTGAAGGTGGATTTTGGTTCTGGCATCAAAGTAGACCATTCTCTCCTTGCTGCCTTTACCAAACACCACACACTCTCGCTCCTCAAAGTTGATGTCATCTCGATTGAGAAGCACCAATTCGCCTACACGCATTCCGGTTGATGCCAGCATATCAATCAAAGCCAGATCACGCAGAGAATCGCAATGGTCACGCATGGTTTCCAGCGCTTCATCCGTGTAGGTTTCTTTGATAGTCACAGCCGTTTTCACCTTGTGAATCCTGCGTACTGGGCTTTTCAGGATGTAATCTTCATCTTCAAGCCAGGAAAAGAAACTGGATAAGATTCTGCGGATGTTGTCAATCGTCACCTTACTGGATTTTCGCTCTGTCTGATAGCCGGTCAAATAGGAACGCAGATCATTGGTCGTAATATGCGTGATCCCTTTTCCAATTTTCTCAGACATGGTTTCGATTGTCTTTCGGTAATAGGAAAGCGACTTTTCGGAACATCCTTCAATTCGCTTTGCCGAAAGAAACGCACCGGTCAACCGTGCATTTTCTGCACTTGCATCCTCGGCTGTACTATCAGTTCTTCGCTGAATCTCATATCCGGAAAGATTGTGCTTCAACACTCGCCGTAGCTGCTCTGCCTGTCCATTATCGAGATATGCCAGCATATCTCGTAGCACATCATTTACAAATTCATCGTTCATAGTCTATTCTCCTTTTATGATTAGGGAATGACTATGGAGTGGCAATCCTCAGTATAAACTCCTGCCACTCGCAGAAGTTATGGGTTAGGTCGTAAACGAAAATTTAGCTGTTCTTTTGCAAACGGTATATCAAGAACGGTTTGGCGATGTTGATATAGCAGCCAAGCAGGGAGTCCTTTCAGATATTTGCTCATATTCCAAAGATAGAGTGGCTGTTTCTGAGCTGGATGTTACCACTTACTTCTCAACGGAGAATATGCTACCGAGGAAAGCTGGCTCTACTGACGCTACAAGCCTCCCAACAACGCCGCAGACTACTGCTTGCCACAAGGGTGATACTTTGATTTCTAACATTCGCCCTTACTTTAAGAAGATTGTCTACTGCGAGGACGAGTGTGGATGCTCGACCGATGTTCTTTGTTTCACGCCTAATCAACCTCAATACTCAGCGTATCTATTCAGCACGCTATATGCCGACAAGTTCTTCGCATTTATGGTTGCTGGAGCCAAAGGAACAAAAATGCCTCGTGGAGATAAACAGCAGATTATGACATATCCCATTGTTTTTCCGTCAGAAGTAGCGTTAGTCGAGTTTAATACCATTGCATTACCACTGATTAAGCAGATCTATTCCAATAGAGCTGAGAACAAACGGCTTTCGTTACTGAGAGATACGCTTCTTCCCAAGTTGATGTCCGGCGAACTGGATGTATCCGACATCGACCTTTAAGCCGCTAAATTTTCGTTTATATTAGAATTTACTTCTATTTTGTCGTCAATAGCCTTCAATATGGAAGTAATCTGCTCCTGAATCCCTTTTTGCGGAATCACGACGCTCATTCGTTTTAGATCCGCAATCGTTACATGCCCCAATCCTGTTGTCTGCTTATTGGTCGCTATTTGCGTAAAGTAAGGTTTTAGATACTTCAAAGTATAGTAGAGAAAATCTTTAGTAACCAATTCAATATTTGCAGTCACCTTAAATATGTGCTGATTCAGCCACCCATCTGGCAGACGATACCGAAAAACATCTATTGATGTTTGAGGATTTCCAGACCATGAAAAAAGAAGATCATCCCACTGAACAAAAACTTCTTCGCCATAATCGCCCTGCGTGAACGATGTGTTAGAACTAATGCCATTATTCAGTTCTGCGATTTTAATAACCGGTAAGCCCTTATCTGAAAAATCTATCTTTTTGAATGCAAGTCCATTTTTCCAAGTCGCAAGATCGAACAACGAGTATCTGATTCCTTGGTAATCTGATTTAATATTGTAGAGCAAGCTTTCATCAAATTTCATAACCAATCGCCCCCAGCTTCTTACGGATTTCTGCTTCGAGTTCATGGGACTTGGCAAACATATCAGAAAGCTCCGATGTCAGGCGAGCCATTTTTTCATCAAACGGTTCGCTATCTTCTTCCTGTTCTTCAATACCAACATAGCGCCCAGGAGTCAGAATGTAGTCCTGCTTTTCGATAGTCTGCAAATCGGCTACCGCACAGAATCCCTTCACATCTTCCAGAGTTCCGTTCTGGAATGCTTCAAAGGTGTCAGCCAGTTTCTGAATATCTTCATCAGTGAAGTCTCTGTGTTTACGGTCAACCATATAGCCCATCTTGCG
>DMJQ01000041.1 GCA_003457065.1 Clostridiales bacterium | reverse complement strand
AGTAGTGGGCATAAGCAGAAGCACTTATTATAAGTATAAGGATTATGTTTTTTCTCCTTCGGAAAATTCAATCGGAAGAAAAGCTGTAATATCCATGATGCTGAGACACGAAAAAGGTGTGCTGTCAAGCGTGCTGAATTATATGTCGGTGGAAAATGCGAATATTCTCACAATTAATCAGAGCATTCCAATTAACGGCAAAGCATCTGTCAATTTGTCCCTTGACATTTCCGACATAAATAAGTCCATTGATGACATAATAGCGGAACTGAAAAAGGTTAAAGGCGTAAGCGGCGTAAAATTATTATCTATTGAGTAGGAGAGCAAAATGTACGGATTGGTTTTAGAGGGTGGAGGTGCCAAAGGTGCTTACCATGTTGGTGCTTTTAAAGCACTGAAGGAACTTGGCATTGAAATAGGAGGAATTGCCCGATCATCTATCGGTGCCATAAACGGTGCAATGATGGTTCAGGGAAATTATGAATTATTAGAAAAAGTATGGTACAGCCTTAATTCATATGAATTGTTTAATATAGACGAAAAAGCAATTGTAGATCTAAAGAATTTCAATTTGCAGGAAATAAATTTTTCATACTTGCTGCATCAGTCAAAGGAAATACTAAACAACCGTGGACTTGACACATCAAGAATCAGAGAACTGTTTGACACGTATATCGATGAAGATAAAGTTCGGGACTCTGATATGGATTTTGGAATCGTAACTGTGGATTTAACCGATAAAAAACCTGTGGAACTTTTTAAAGAGGATATTCCGAGAGGAAAGATGAATGACTTTTTAATTGCCAGTGCCAATCTGCCTGCTTTCAAAATAGAGGAAATGGACGGGAAAAAGTATCTGGACGGCGGATTTTACAACAATCTTCCCATAGAGCTCCTTGCAAAAAAAGGATACAGGGATATAATTGCGGTGCGAACCATGGCTATGGGAGTAGTGCGAAGAGTAAGAGATAAAAACATAAGAATTACGTATATACAGCCTGCGGAAGGCAGCCTTGGAGGAATGTTCGGCGGTCTGGACTTTAACAGGGAAAGAGCAGACGAATTAATGAAGCTTGGCTATTATGATACCATGAAGGTGTTCAAAAAGCTTAAAGGGTTTAAATACTACTGCATCCCTTACGAAGGCAATTTTATCGAGCTGATGACCGATTACTTTGTTAAAAACAGGGATAAGATTGAAAGTGTGGCGGGAATACTCGGCTTTGAGGATTTCAGCACGGATCGTGTGCTTTTTGAAAAAATAATGCCAAGGCTTGAAAATATTCTTGACATGAAAGGCAGAGCCGATTATGAGGACATATGCATCCGTCTGACAGAGAGAATTGCCGAGAAGCTTAAAATTGAAAGATATAAAATTTATACAACGATGGATTTTCTTGATATGACCATTGAAATATTACGGAAAAATCCCATTAAATTTACAAAAAATGTGCCTGCATTCATCAAGCACAACAAAATTTTATCCTTAGCCGTAAAAGAAGATCTGATAGTTGAAATCTTCTCGGAAATGTTTCTTGAAAGCAAGTAACAGCAAGGAATTGCATAACAAAGGGACGCTCATGCGTCCCTTTGTTATGCTGACATCATCGTTGTTATTTTTTATTGAAATAGTCGACTATGCCGGCTGCGATTTTTTCTGCTACTGCATACTGGAAACTTCCGCTGTGGATATTCATTTCCTCATATGGATTTGACATGAAGCCGATTTCTATAAGAGCTGCCGGAGTATTTGTTTCCCTTAACACCTCATAGTTGCGGTCAAATATTCCATCCCTGTAAATGCCGTTTACTGTTATGGCATTTAGATAAATTGCTTCAGCCAGGTTATATCCGTGGGCAGGATCCTTGTAATGTATAGTATTGTAATATGTTGATGTACCGAAGTAGTCGCTGTTGTTTAAGGAGTTGTGATGAATCGACAGCAAGATGTCTGCGTTGAGCCTGTCTGCCATCCTTCCTCTCTCCTTGTTTTTTATGTAGTAGTCGCCGGTTCTTGTCATATAAACTTTTGCACCAAGAGATTCCAATATGTCTTTAACCTTGTTCGCAACTTCCAGGTTCACATATTTTTCATATTTCCCAGAATAACTTATGGAGCCTGGATCTTCTCCGCCGTGGCCGGGATCAAGCAAAATTGATCTTCCCGACAAAGGATATGTTTCTTTTAAATAATCGTTGCTGCACCATCCGACAACGCCTTCTTCTGACACAACTTTGTCCCATCCGTTTTCAGAGCCCACAACCTTTACTACGGAGCCTTTACTTAGCACCTGAACCTGGTTGTGATCTGCCGACGGTCCTGATCTTACGTTTAGATCTTCGACCGTTTTCTTGTAACCGGCTTTTTCTTCCGAGTAATAATTTTGATCGTATGTAGTCAGCCATCCTGCAACATATCCTGTCTGTCCGTCAGGAAGCTTTATTTGAAGCCATCCGTTTTTTTCGGTAAGCACCTCATAAGAATCATACCTGTTTCCCTGAGCTGTTACATTGCTGGTTAATGATGCTTCGCTCCTTATGTTTGTTTCATCATGAAGCAGATATATTTTCTGTGCATTCTCATACTCCACGTCCGTCAGCCAGCTTGCCACATAGCATTCATTTCCGTTGTATTCAATTATGTGCCAGCTGTGATATGTATCGATATATTTTACCCTGTCTCCCGGGTTAAGTTGTCCCACTGCCTTAGAGCTTGTTGTGGGAGACGTTCGCACGTTTATTTTGTACTGAGTATTGTTTGCCACATATTTTTCCGCCGGAACCGTAACAAAATATTTTTCGATCCAGCCTGATAACCCTTCTGCTGTTCTGATATTGTACCACTGGTCTTTTTCTTCCGTAATAGTTAATTTAGTGTTTAGTTTAACTGTGCCGGCAGCCTTGGAAGCATAATCGGCATCCTTGTACAATGCAATGTCAGATATGTTTGTGTATCCGGTCGTGGCTGCATATACACTGGAAACAGACAGGGTTAAAATAATGATGACAAAAAGCAATGATTTTTTCATGCTGCCCCCTTAAATTTATTTATTTCAATCTCATCAATATTTTAACATTTTTCGACAAATTAACAATTACAGTCTTATTACATTATAGCTTAAATTGATTCATTGCCGCATTAGGAAAGCAATCAGTAAAAAATAACTTGATACAATCATATACGTATTATATAATGGTTCTAAAGTACGGAGGAGAGAGATATATGAAACTTTACAATACCTTATCAAGGTCAATTGAAGATTTTAAGCCTATAGATGAAAATTTGGTAAAAATATATACTTGCGGGCCAACTGTGTATAATTATGCTCACATTGGAAATCTGCGAACGTATATTCATGAGGATGTACTTGAGAAGACTTTAAGATATATAGGATACAATGTTAAGAGAGTCATGAATATAACCGACGTTGGACACCTGGAATCAGATGCCGACGAAGGTGAGGACAAGATGCTCAAAGGAGCAAAAAGAGAAAACAAAACAGTGTGGGAAATTGCCCAGCACTATACGGATGCTTTTTTTTCTGACATTGAAAAATTAAATGTAAAAAAAGCAGATGTGGTTGCAAAAGCTACGGACTATATAAACGACTACATAAAATTCATTCAGGTGCTCGAAGAAAAAGGCTACACGTACATCGCCAACGGCAACGTGTATTTTGATGTTACAAAGGCAAAAGATTATACAAAGCTTTCAGGCATGGATCTGGATCAGTTGAGAATAGCATCGAGAGATGATGTTTCTGTCGATGTGCACAAGAAAAGCCCACAGGATTTTGTTCTTTGGTTCACCAAGTCCAAATTTGAAAATCAGGCAATGAAATGGGATTCTCCATGGGGTGTCGGATATCCGGGATGGCATATTGAATGCTCAGTCATAAGCCTGAAAAACCTCGGTGAGCAAATGGATATCCACTGCGGTGGCGTAGATCATATACCGGTTCACCATACAAATGAAATAGCCCAGACGGAAAGCTATACGGGAAAACCTTGGGTTAAATACTGGTGGCACGGCGAATTCTTAATTGACAATGACGGGAAAATGAGCAAGTCAAGCGGTGAATTTTTAACTCTGTCTCTGCTTGAGAAAAAAGGATTCAATCCGTTGTCTTACAGATATTTTGTGTTAAACTCCCACTACAGAAAACAGCTTGCATTTTCTTTTGATTCGCTTGCTTCTGCGGAAAATGCATACTTTAAATTCAAAAACAGGGTAAAGAATATTAAGGACAATGCAGACGAAGATACAGCCAATGTTAAATTGTCTTTAGCTGTTGAAGAATACAAGGAAGAATTTAAATGCTGCCTTGAAGATGATTTGAATACCGCCAATGCAATCACCATTCTTTTTGAAATGCTCAAGGCGGAAAATTTAAATAACAATGAGAAGATAAAGCTTGTTGAAGATTTTGACAGTGTTCTTTCGCTTGATCTGCTAAAAGAAGATACAGAAGAAAAAAATGTCCATGACGAAATGGCTGAATATATAGAGGAAATGATTCAAAAAAGACAGGAAGCAAAGAAAAATAAAAATTACCAGCTGGCAGATGCCATAAGGGACGAACTTTTAGAAAAGGGAATCATGCTGGAAGATACAAGACAGGGTGTAAATTGGAAAAAGATAAATTAAATAACTATGAATTATTAGAAACAATAAACGAAAAAGAGACAAGTGACAAAGAAAATAAAATGATGTATTCACCTGCACAACTGGCTTATGCAGGTGATGCTGTTTATGAACTTTTAGTAAGAAGTCACATACTTCAAAACCATGATACAAATGTAAATAAAATGCACAGGCTGACCGTGAGGTTTGTAAAGGCACATGCTCAGGCGTACTTAATAAGCAAGCTTGAACCTGATCTTACGGAAGAAGAAAAGAGAATAGTTAAAAGAGGCANNCAAAGTGACATCTTCGCCTAAAAATGCTGAATTGATGGATTACAGATATGCAACAGGCTTTGAAGCATTGTTTGGTTACTTGTATTTGAGCAATAATCTTGACAGGCTCATGAAGCTTTTTGACAAGGTTGTAGAAAAACTTAATGAAAAGGATGAAAATAATGAGAATAATTGAAGGGAGAAATCCAGTTACAGAAGCGCTGAGAAGCGATGCGCAGATTGATACTATTTTAGTCAGCAGAGAAGCGGCACAGGGCTCTTTAAATAAAATAATCGAGCTTGCAAAGTTGAAAAACATACTCGTAAAAAATGTTGATAAGGCAACTCTTGACAGACTGAGCCAAAATAAAAGGCATCAGGGTGTCATAGCTGAAGCGATGGAATATGAATATAAAGAAATTGATGACATTTTAAATTATGCAAAAGAAAAAGGTGAAAAGCCTTTTGTTGTTATACTTGATGAGATAACAGACGTTCACAATCTGGGCGCCATAATCCGTACTGCAGAGTGTATGGGAGCTCACGGCGTCATCATACCTAAAAGAAGAGCTGCACAGGTGAACGGAGTTGTGGCGAAATCATCTGCGGGAGCCATTGAGTACCTTCCTGTGGCAAGAGTTACAAATATCAGCAATACTCTTGAAGAATTAAAAGAAAAAGGACTGTGGATATACGGTGCCGACATGGAAGGAAAAAATGTTTATGAAGAAAAATTCGATGTTCCGGTGGGGCTGGTAATAGGCAGTGAAGGCTTTGGAATAGGCAGGCTGGTTAAGGAAAAGTGCGATGCCTTGGTTAAGATACCGATGAAGGGAAATATCAGTTCCTTAAATGCATCGTGTGCCGCTTCAATAATTATATATGAAATAGTGAAGCAAAGGGGCATTTAATATGCCGAGAACAAAAAAAGAATATCTGTTCACTTGCGGATATAATATTATTAACCAGTGGAGCTATTACAGAGATATATCGAAAAACATTGAAAACAGCAGGAATAAATTAGTGGAACTTTTGGTGGAGTATCAGGCATACAGAGGAATCAGGGTCATCGTTGTGTTTGATGCCCACCTTGTTAAAGGAAGCATTGAAAAAAAAGAAAAAGTCGCAGGTGTCGAAGTTGTTTACACAAAAGAACATGAAACGGCTGACAGCTATATCGAGAAACAGCTTGACAAAATAGGAAGGTATGAGCTTGTTCAAGTTGCCACTTCTGACAGTGCCATACAGCAAATAGTGATATCAAGGGGAGGAACACGCATATCTGCTAATGAAATGATACTTGAGCTTGAGAATACAAAAAAGGACATACGGACAAAAACCGACAAACCTCGACAAAAGGGTACAAATATAGACCAGGTTTTAGATCCGGATACTTTAAAAAAGCTTGAAAAAATTCGAAGAAATATTTAGCATATTGACATAAAATGTAAAAATTAATATAATTTTCTTATACTAATATTAATANNATAATAATTTAAATTATTATAAACAGGAATACGATACTTTTTCTGATGAGGAACTAATTCACAAAATAAAAGATGGCAACGAAAACGCAGAAAGGTGTTTATATAAAAGATACACGTTTATAATAAAAAGGATTGCAAGCTCCTTTTTTATTATCGGCGGAAGTATCGATGATTTGTTTCAGGAAGCTATGATTGGTCTGATTAAAGCAGTTAACAGCTATGATGACAGCTATAAAAACAGCTTTAAGGGCTACGCTGAGGTGTGCATCCGAAGGCAGATAATCTCTGCCATAAGGAAGGCAAAGTCATATGAAATGTTAAACAAAAAAACATCATATTATGATTTCTCAAACAGTGATGCTGAGTATACACTGCTGGAGGAATATGCGGATCTGGAAAAACTGAATCCAGAAAATGTATTGATTTGTGAAGAGGAAAAAAATCAATACTACATTAAAGCATCGGAACTTTTAAGTGAATTTGAAAGGGCAGTTCTGACTGAATACGGCAAGGGCAAGTCCTACGAAGAAATATCCGCTGCGCTTCACAAAAATATTAAATCAATAGACAATGCACTGCAGAGAGTCAAGAAGAAAATCGGCAACAACAGGGAAAAATTAATGGATTAGATAAATTAAGAGACTGCTGCATCAGCGGTTATAAAACGGCTGTCATTCGGGCACGGATTAGGATGAAACAAGGTCGTCTGATGCGGCAGCCCTTATTTTTTGCAATTGTGTTAATTTTACTATTGATTTATTATTAGTTTGTTGATATAATTTACATTAACAATTTTAAAGCGTTGACATAATGCCTATGTAGCTCAGGAGGTAGAGCACTTCCTTGGTAAGGAAGAGGTCGGCAGTTCGAGTCTGCTCGTAGGCTCCAAATTGAGGGCATAAAAATCATAATATTAAAATATTCCAGGAGGAAATTAATATGGCAAAGCAAAAATATGAAAGAAGCAAGCCGCATGTTAATATAGGAACAATTGGCCACGTTGACCATGGCAAGACTACTTTAACAGCAGCAATTACAAAAACACTGCATGAAAGATACGGCACAGGAGAAGCTATAGCTTTCGATAACATCGACAAAGCTCCGGAAGAAAGAGAAAGAGGAATCACTATTTCAACTTCTCACGTTGAGTATGAAACACCAAACAGACACTACGCACACGTTGACTGCCCAGGCCATGCTGACTACGTAAAGAACATGATCACAGGTGCAGCTCAGATGGACGGTGGTATACTGGTTGTATCAGCAGCTGATGGTCCTATGCCTCAGACAAGAGAGCACATCCTTCTTTCAAGACAGGTTGGTGTTCCAAGATTAGTTGTTTTCTTAAACAAAGGAGACATGGTTGATGACGACGAATTAATCGAATTAGTTGAAATGGAAGTAAGAGAATTACTTTCTGAATATGAATTCGACGGAGACAACACTCCTATCGTCAAAGGTTCAGCATTAAAAGCTCTTGAAGATCCTACAAGCGAATGGGGAGATAAAATCCTTGAATTAATGCAGGCAGTTGATGACTGGATACCAACACCAGAAAGAGACATTGACAAACCATTCCTGATGCCGGTAGAAGACGTGTTCTCAATCACAGGAAGAGGAACAGTTGCAACAGGAAGAGTTGAAAGAGGAGTATTAAAAGTACAGGATAAGATCCAAATCGTTGGATTAAGTGAAGAACCAACAGAAACAACCTGTACAGGTGTTGAAATGTTCAAGAAATTACTTGATCAGGCACAGGCAGGAGATAACATAGGAGCTCTTTTAAGAGGTGTTCAGAGAAATGAAATCCAAAGAGGTCAGGTTCTTGCAAAACCGGGAACAATAACTCCACATACAAAATTCAATGCAGAAGTTTACGTTCTGACTAAAGAAGAAGGCGGAAGACATACACCTTTCTTTAACGGATACAGACCACAGTTCTATTTCAGAACAACAGACATCACAGGACAAATCGACCTTGAAGAAGGAACAGAAATGTGCATGCCTGGAGATAACGCAAGATTTATAGTTGAATTAATCCATCCGATAGCAATTGAAGAAGGATTAAGATTCGCTATAAGAGAAGGCGGAAGAACAGTTGGTTCAGGAGTTGTTACGTCAATAATTAAATAATTTGAGGTTAAACGGGGATTGTCCCACTATCACACGATTTTTGTGACAGTGCGGGCTGTCCCCTTTAATTTTTTTCCTGGAATAAATACTTTTTACTTTATTTAGTAAAAACATAAGAAAAGTGTTGACATACGTTATATAATATTGTAAAATAAACTGTAATTTTTATTAAAGAAGCTTTTGCTTTGCAGGAGCTTTTTTTAGTGAATGAAAATTTTGTGTGTTATATGGAAAATCAAGGCGCATAAAAAATAAAATTATTGACAGCTAAAATGTTTTATGATATCTTATATTGGATAACGAGTCTTATGGCGAATAAGGGTCTGGAGGTGTTGAAATGAGAGTAGCAGTTAAGTTGGCCTGCACAGAGTGCAAGCAAAGAAATTATGATACAGAAAAGAACAAAAGAGAAAGTCCTGAAAGAATAGAGTTAAACAAATATTGCAAGTTCTGTAGAAAACATACTCTTCACAAGGAAACAAAATAACCGTATTGAGGTGTTGGCAAATGTCAAATATAGAAAATGAAAAACCAAAATTTACAACTCGTGTAAGTAATTATTTCAAAGGTGTAAAGTCTGAATTAAAAAAGGTTAATTGGCCTACTAAAAAGGAATTAAGAAATTACACTATAGTAGTGCTTGCTACAACTTTTGCTATGACGCTTGTAATCTGGGGTCTGGATATCATATTCCAGAATTTGGTTGCATTGATTGTATAAGAAGGAGCATAGGGTATGAAGCAAGAATCACAGGGACCAAGATGGTATGTTGTTCATACGTATTCGGGACATGAGAACAAAGTAAAAGCAAACATCGAAAAGTTGGTAGAAAATAGAGAAATGCAGGATGCTATTTTCGAAGTAAGAGTGCCGGTTGAGGAAGTTCTGGAAGTTAAAAACGGCAAGAAGAAAATGAAAGAAAGAAAAATGTTCCCGAGTTATGTAATAATTAAAATGATAATGACTGATGAATCTTGGTATCTTGTAAGAAACACGAGGGGCGTAACCGGATTTGTAGGTCCCGGATCAAAACCTGTTCCGTTGACAGATGAAGAAGTGAAAGCACTTGGTGTTGTTGAAAGACTTCCTGCAATAGAACTTGTACCGGGAGATACCATCAAGGTAAAAGAAGGACCTTTTGAAGACTTTATAGGTGCTGTCGAGAGCATCAGTCAGGAAAAAAGAAAAATTAAAGCTTTTGTATCAATGTTCGGAAGAGAAACTCTTATCGAGCTTGATTATGATCAGATTGAAAAAGTTTAATACTTTTCAATAGATACATGCGTTTCGTATGAAGGAGGTGCAACAATATGGCTAAAAAAGTAACAGCTATAGTTAAATTGCAGATACCAGCAGGAAAGGCTACTCCAGCTCCACCGGTTGGTACAGCATTAGGACCTCATGGTGTGAATATAATGGGATTTTGTAAAGAATTTAATGCAAAAACAGCAGATCAGGCAGGTATGATCATACCGGTTGTGTTAACTGTTTATCAAGATAGATCATTTACATTTATCACAAAGACTCCGCCAGTAGCAGTTCTAATCAAAAAGGCAATAGGAATTGAAAAGGGTTCTGGAGAACCAAACAAGAAGAAAGTAGCAACACTTTCTAAAGAAAAATGCGAAGAAATCGCAAAAATAAAAATGCCGGATTTAAACGCTAATACAATAGAAGCAGCTATGAGCCTTGTGGCAGGTACTGCAAGAAGCATGGGCGTTACAGTAGAAAAATAGTAATGGCACTGTGGGAGGCCTTAAGGGCTGTTAGACCACTAAGGAGGTTAATGATATGCCAAAAAGAGGAAAAAAATATCAAGACAGTATTAAGACAATTGACAAATTAAAATTATACGACTTAGAAGAAGCCGTAGGAACAATGCTTGAAACAGCAAAAGCCAACTTTGACGAAACAATCGAATTGCACGTTAAATTAGGCGTAGATTCAAGACATGCAGACCAACAAGTAAGAGGAGCTATAGTTCTTCCGCATGGAACAGGTAAGACAGTTCGCGTATTGGTATTTGCTAAAGGCGATAAAGCTAAAGAGGCCCAAGAAGCAGGTGCTGATTATGTAGGTGAAGCTGAGCTGGCTGACAAAATTCAAAAAGAGAACTGGTTTGATTTTGACGTTGTAATTGCAACTCCGGATATGATGGGTGTTGTTGGAAGACTTGGTAGAGTGTTAGGACCTAAGGGATTAATGCCAAACCCAAAATCAGGTACAGTTACATTTGATGTAGCGAAATCTATTCAGGAGATTAAAGCTGGTAAGGTTGAATACAGGCTTGATAAAACAAATATAATTCATGTTCCTGTAGGAAAAAAATCTTTCGGTGCCGAAAAACTGGTTGACAATATCAGAACAATAATGCAGGCTATTGCTAAAGCAAAACCGACAGCATCTAAAGGTAAATATATCAAGAGCTGTGTAATAGCAAGCACAATGGGACCTGGACTTAAGCTGAATACATCTAAACTGGCTGAATAGTACGTAAGAACTATTACTATATTAATTGATAATTAAGCCACAATTAAATATACCGCAGACAGTTGGTACTCTAAGGAGTTTAAATATCCAACCGAGGTGAGATAAAAATCAATTTCTCTTCGTCTGCGGAGAGATTTTTCTTTTATTCTTTTATAAGGAGGTGTACCGCACATGAATCAATCAGTTTTAGAACAGAAAAAACAGGTAGTCAGCGATATAACAGAAAAGCTGAGAAATGCAAAATCAGTTGTATTGGTTGAATACAAAGGTTTAACAGTCGAAAAAGTTACTGAATTAAGAAATAAATGCAGAGAATCAGGAGTTGAATACAAGGTATACAAAAACACTCTGATGCGTCTTGCATTTGAAGAATTAGGATACAAAGATATAACAACAAGTCTGGAAGGACCAAACGCAATTGCAATGTCCTTTGAAGACGAAGTATCTGCAGCAAAAATTACAAATGACTTTGCTAAAACAAGCAATGACACACTTGTAATCAAAGCCGGAATCGCAGAAGGAAAAATAATGAACGCTGATGAAANNTTTGGTGAATGAGACTGCGTGAAGTCCTAACAATATAAATTTGCACAAGGTCAAAACAAAAAAATTAAAAATATAATATACCAGGAGGTAACATAAATGGCAAGTGAAAAAATCACAAAATTTGTTGATGAAATAAAACAACTATCAGTATTAGAATTAAATGAATTAGTAAAAGCAATCGAAGAGGAATTCGGTGTATCAGCAGCAGCTCCTGTAGCAGTTGCAGGTGGAGCAGCAGGTGCAGGAGCAGCACCGGCAGCTGAAGAAAAAACTGAATTTGA
>DMJQ01000067.1 GCA_003457065.1 Clostridiales bacterium | reverse complement strand
CCTGTAATATGACCTAACCCCATTTTTCCGACCGTAAGGGAGAGAAAAATGGCTGGTAGGTCAAACGCAAAGAATTCCCAATTTATGCGACCGTGAGGGAGCAAATAAATTGGAGAATTCCCCTGTAATATGACCTAACCCCGTTTTTCCGACCGAAAGGGAGAAAAAAACGGTTGGTAGGTCAAACGCAAAGAATTCTCAATTTATGCGACCGTGAGGGAGCAAATAAATTGGAGAATTCCCCTGTGAAATGACCTAACCCCGGTTTTCCGACCGAAAGGGAGAGAAAAACAGCTGGTAGGTCAAACGCAAAGAATTTCCATGTGACAAGAAGGGAGAATATATGAAAGAGAAGCTTTTAAAGTTAAAAACCGAAGCGTTGAATCGGTTAAAAGAATGCAATGACAATGCGTATATCGAAAAAGTGAGAGTACAGTACCTGGGTAAGAAGGGAGAACTGACATTAATTTTAAGATCAATGGGCAGCCTGTCGGAAGAAGAACGACCTGAAATGGGTAAAATGGCAAATGAAATTCGTGCTATCATAGAAGAAAAAATCAAATCAATCAAAGAAGACATAAGCGCCAGAGAAAATCAGAAAAAAGTCAGTTCGGAGATTCTTGACATAACAATGCCGAGCAGGATCCCCGCAATAGGAAGACGCCATCCGCTTATACAGGCTAAAGAAGAGCTGGAGAGCGTATTTATGCGTATGGGTTATGACGTTATAAGCGGACCGGAAATAGAAACCGTGTCCAACAACTTTGATGACCTGAATGCTCCGTATGACCATCCTTCAAGAGATATGTCAGATACTTTTTATATTTCGGATAATCTGGTTCTGAGAACTCAGACGTCCCCTGTTCAGATAAGAGTAATGAAGGAAGGCAAGCTTCCCATAAGAATGGTATCGGCAGGAAGAACATTCAGGTTTGACGATGTGGATGACACTCATTCACCTATGTTCCACCAGATGGAATGCCTCGTTGTGGATAAGGGAGTCACGTTGGCAAACCTTAAAGATTCGATTGACCAGTTTGTAAAAGAATTGTTCGGAAGCGATATGAAAACACGTTTCAGACCGCACAATTTCCCGTTTACCGAGCCGAGTGCCGAGGTAGATGTGTCCTGTCCGATCTGTATGGGCAAGGGATGTACGTCGTGCCACGGAACAGGATGGAGCATGGAGCTTTTGGGATGTGGTATGGTTCACCCCAATGTTCTCAGAAAATGCGGCATTGATCCTGAAATTTATTCGGGTTACGCATTCGGAATGGGCATAGACAGGGTTACGATGGTTAAGTACGGAATTCCTAATATCAGATTATTATTTGAGAATGACGTCAGGTTTTTAAAACAATTTTAGGAGGGTTATATGTTAGTACCTATTAAATGGATGAAACAATACGTTGATGTTAATACAGACGACAAAACATTGGCCGATAAGCTGACTCTTACCGGCTCACACGTTGATGCCGTCATTGATTATACAANNACAAGGTTATTCCGAAAGAAGCAAGAGACGGAATAGCAATTCTTCCGAAAGATACTGAATTGGGAAAAGACATTAAGGAAGTTTTAGGATTGGACGGGAGTGCCCTTGAGGTAGAAGTTACTTTCAACAGGCCGGACTGTCTTAACATTGTAGGCATGGCGAGAGAAACTGCAGCCACGCTTGGAACAAAATTTAAATTCCCTGAAATAGAAATTAAAAACGAGCAGGGAGACATAAAGGACTATCTGAACGGAGTTGAAATAGAAGACGAAGATCTGTGCTCACGCTTTTATGCGAAAGTAATAAAGGACATAAAAATCGGACCTTCTCCTCTATGGATGCAGAGAATACTGATGGATGCGGGAATGAGACCAATCAACAACATAGTTGACGTTACAAACTATGTAATGCTTGAACTAGGGCAGCCGCTGCACGCTTATAATTTAGAAGCGCTTGAAGGAAGAAAGCTGATTGCCAGAAGAGCAAAAAAGGATGAAAAACTGGTCACCATAGACCAGAGTGAAAGAAAACTGGACGAAAATATGCTTGTCATTGCCGATGCAGAAAAAGCCGCATGTATTGCGGGAGTTATGGGCGGCTATTACTCGGAAATTGGTGAAGACACTAAATTGATGGTTCTTGAAAGCGCAAGCTTCAATCCGAAATCCATCAGAGAAACATCCAAGAAGCTTGGAATGCGTTCGGAAGCATCTGCCAGAAACGAGAAACCAATGAGTTACGTCATGGCTGAAATAGCCAGCAAGAGAGCGTGCCAGCTCATAGAAATGATCGGTGCGGGAACAGTTGTCGGCGGTTTCATGGAAGCAGGAAAAAGCGAATATGTGCCGACCGTTGTAACTTTAAGACCTCACCGTGTGCAATGGCTTCTGGGAATTGAAATACCGGTTGCCGATATGCTTGATTACTTAAATACTCTTGAAATTGAATCGACCTTTGACGGCGAAAAGATAATAAGCAAGGTTCCGTATTTCAGAACCGATATTGAACAGGAAGCTGATTTGATAGAAGAAGTGGGAAGGCTTTACGGTTTCGAAACCATACCTTCAAAACCTTTGAGGGGGAGCACGAGAGTCGGTAGAAAATCTGAAAAGCGAATGCTGGAAGACAGCATTAAATCTTTGCTGTGCGGAATAGGACTGTATGAGATAACTACATATTCATTCATAAGTCCAAAATCATACGATAATATTTGTGCTCCCGAAGACAGCCATTTAAGAAATTATGTAAGAATTTTAAATCCGTTGGGAGAGGATTTCAGCTCTATGAGAACAACACTGATTCCTAACATGATGGAAGTTGTTCAGAGGAATTNNAGTGTATGAAATCGGCAACATATTTGTCCCAAGGGCTCAGCCTGTAACGGAAGAACCGTATGAAAAATTAAGGCTGTGCATCGGTATGTACGGCAAAGGTGATTTCTACGATTTAAAGGGAATAATTGAAGGATTAATGACAAGGCTCGGAATAAAAGTTTCACTTAAACCGGTTACAGACGACCCTGCATTCCATCCCGGAAGAACGGCCGCAATGTATGTGAAAGATGACTACATCGGAATTTACGGAGAAGCGAGCCCTCAGGTATCAGATAATTATGGACTGGATCACAAGGTTTATCTGTCGGAGATTGATGTTGACAAACTTCTTGAATACAAAGACACTAACTGGAAGTACGAGGCTCTTCCTAAGTATCCTGCTATGGTGAGAGATATTGCGGTAATAGTAAAGGATGATGTATTGGTTGGTGATATGATTGAGGTGATTGAAGCCGTTAATCAGCATCTGATCGAAGATGTGAAATTATTCGATGTGTACAAAGGAGAACATATTGACGAAGGATATAAGAGCTGTGCTTTCTCAGTTACCTACAGGAACAAGGAGCGCACATTGAAGGAAAAAGAAGTTGAAAATATCCACAATAAAATCCTAAATGAACTTGAAAAGAAATTTGATGCTAAATTAAGATAAAAAATAAAGAGATTCTTCACTAAAGAATCTCTTTATTTTTTTCATTTTTTAAATAAAACCAGAGAACTATACCAGCTATTATGGAGCCGATGCTCACAATCTGTGCGATTCTCATTCCGAAAAACATCAGGCTGTCGGTTCTTAATCCTTCTACAAAGAATCTTCCCGCAGAATATAAAATCAGGTAAAGCGCAAAAATCTGTCCGTGTGTAGCTTTTCTATTTTTCCTGAACCACATGAGGAAGATAAAAATCGCAAAATCTATTATGGATTCATACAGGAAGGTAGGATGAACTTTCTGACCGTTCACCACAATCCCCCACGGCAGATCCGTAGGACCTCCGAACGCCTCCTGGTTTATGTAATTTCCCCATCGTCCGATTGACTGACCAAGCGCAACACTTGGAATTACTATGTCGAGAAGTTGAAGAACATTGATTTTCCTTTTCTTGCAGAAAAGAATGCCTGCTATTACACCTGCTATAAGAGCGCCGTGTATGGCAAGGCCGCCGTTTCGTGTGTTAATTATTTCGGATGGGTTCATGCTGTAATAATCCCAGGAAAATATTACGTAGTATGCTCTTGCTCCGACTATTGCGGATGGAATGGCTATAAGAAGGAAATCAAGAAGATTGTCTTCCTTAAATCCGACTCTCCTGCATTCTCTTAATGCAACCAGCACTCCCAGCAATAATCCCGCGGATATTAAAACACCGTACCACATTATTTCAATTCCGAATATTTTAAATGCTACCGGATTCATAAATCCTCCTTAAATTGCTGCATTGTTTGATTATGTATGTATTTAATATCAACAATTATACAATCATATCACTTTCAAGTCAAACAAAACATGAGTCACGGTGACATTTATCAACAAAATGACCAAAATAGGCTAAAAAGAACCTCCTTTTTTGTTGTATAAAGAAATTATGTGTGTGGATTGTTTTGACAGCATGTTTATAAACCACTGAAATTACGGAAAAATCGTGGACAAACCAAATTTTATGATTTTTCAAAAAAATAGTGGCCAGTTTTACCCACAATGTGGTATAATATGCCCAGTAGGTGGTAGAAAATGTTTACTGGTGAATACATACATTCATTTGATGAAAAGGGAAGGGTAATCATACCTTCAAAATTTAGAAATGAACTTGGTGAAACTTTTTACATAGGCAAGGGATTGGATAAATGTTTGTTTGTTTATCCTATTGAAACATGGACAGAATTTGTCGGTAAACTCAAAAATTTATCTACTTTCAACAAACAGGAAAGATTCTTCTTAAGAAGATTTGTTTCCGGGTTCAGTGAATGTTCTTTTGATAAACAGGGAAGAATACTTATACCACCGTCACTGAGAGAATTCAGCGAATTAAACAGCGAAGCTGCTATAATAGGGGTTATAGACAGGATCGAAATTTGGAACAAAGACAGTTGGAATGATTACAACAACAATGACGAGTTTGATTTTGACAGTATCGCAGAAAAAATGTCAGATTTGGGGATAGGTTTATAACGAGGCATGAAAGTTTTCTCCACGAGGTGGAGTCCCGGATGCGTCGGAAGGCAGTGTGTATTCTGCCGTTTGCTGAAACACTCGGGTATGTTTTTTGCAAAAATAGCAAAGAACGTTTAATAAAATCTTGTTATAAGGAGGAGTCACATTGGATTACAATCACACATCGGTTTTATTGGACGAATCTATAGAGGGGTTAAACATCAAGGCAGACGGAATTTATGTTGATGCAACATTGGGCGGGGGAGGACACACCCGTGAGATGCTTAAACGTGTTACGACCGGAAAGGTAATAGGTATCGACCAGGATGACTATGCTATTGAAAGAGCAACGGAAGAATTAAAAGATTATAAAAATTTTACAGCGGTAAGAAATAATTTCAGCAACATCAATGAAATTTTAGATAATTTAAGTATTGAAAAAATAGACGGAATTTTGTTTGATTTGGGAGTTTCGTCTTTCCAGTTGGATATACCTGAAAGAGGCTTCAGCTATAATAATGACATGCCTCTGGATATGAGAATGGATAAGAACCAGACAACTACTGCAAGGCACATCGTAAACGGATATGAGGAGCATGAGCTGTCAAGAATACTCTGGGAGTACGGAGAAGAAAAGTGGGCGGCAAGGATTGCCAAATTTATTGTTCAGGAAAGAGAAAACGAATTTATTGAAACAACGGGACAGCTTGTGAGCATCATTAAAAAAGCAATACCGAAACAGGTGAGACAGGAAGGTTCTCATCCGGCAAAAAGAACGTTTCAGGCCATAAGAATTGAAGTGAACAGGGAACTTGAAATCCTTGAAAATACCATTAAAGGCGCCGTAGACAGGCTTAATGCCGGCGGAAGGATCTGCGTCATAACATTCCATTCCTTAGAGGACAGGATTGTTAAAAATACATATGTTGATTTAAACAAGGACTGCATTTGCCCGCCTGAATTTCCGAAATGTACATGCGATCACAGGCGTAAACTTAAGATTATAACAAGGAAACCAATTGTTCCGACGGAAGATGAAGTAACAGAGAATCACAGAGCACACAGTGCAAAGCTAAGAATAGGAGAAAGGGTGTAATAAATGTCAGCTTTAAGAAAAGAAGTCATTGATTTAGATTATGGACAAGAATCTGTTGAATATTCTCCAAAGAAAAAGCGAATAAAAAGAAACAAGAAAAATAGTAATGTTATAGAAAGCTTTAAGAACACAATCATGGTTGCCATAACATTTGCTCTTGGAATTTTAATAGTTTATAACTATGCCGTTATTACAGACAAACAAATGGAGCTAAATACATTAAATCAGGAAATTTCAACTCTTAATGATGACATAGACGCTTACAACATAGCTTTGGAGAGTATAAAAAACACAAACAGCATCGAAGAAATGGCTAAAGCATACTTAGGCATGAATTATCCTACGAGAAGGCAAACCGTATTTGTCGATTTTTCATATGGAAGCTCAGAAACTACAGAAGATGGAACTCAAGCTGCACAGGAAGAAAATAAAAATATACTGGTAGGTATAATTGACAGGGTGGTTAGTTTCATTCAGTAAGGGGGTTGCCATATGAGGAGGCGTGTTAAAAGCACTACTAACCTTCAGAATAAAAGAAGAATGTTGGTGTTTTTGCTTTGCTTTTTTTTAGCTACAATTGCATTGATAGTACGGCTCGGATTTATTCAGATAATAAATGGGGAAGAGTATAAGAAACAGGCAATGGAAGGCTGGGCGCGTGACATTATCATAAACGCAAAAAGGGGAACAATTTATGACGCAAAAGGAAAGAAGCTTGCGGTCAGCGTTAACTCAAGCACTGTAACCTGTTTTCCGGCAGATGTGAAAAAAAGTGTGCGCACAGCCGGTGATAGTATGGAAGCAGAAGACGGAGAAGAAAACAGAAGCTTATTGACATCAATTCTTAAGAAAATGAACAAATCCATGTTTGGTTCGGGTAAGTCAAAAGCCTCGGATTCTATTCCCGTAAATACTAAGACTCCTGAAGAAGCAGCGAAAATACTTGCGGAAATATTGGAAATGGATTATGAAACGGTATTGAAGAAAATAACCTCTGATTCTTCATACGTTGTTTTAAAGAAATGGATTACCGATGAACAGGCTCAAAAAATAAGGGAGCAGGAGCTGAGCGGAATAAATATCATAGAAGACAACAAACGTGTTTATCCCTACGGCAATTTTGCTCCATATATACTTGGGTTTACAAATATTGACCAAAACGGTCTTTACGGAGTTGAAGCTACATATAACGACTATCTGACAGGAATTCCCGGAAGGACTGTTTTTAATAAAGATGCATACGGCAGAGAGCTGCCTTTCGGCTACAATGAGTATTACGAGCCTAAGGACGGGCTGGGAGCAGTGCTGACCATAGACGAAGTAATTCAGCACTATGCCGAATCGGCAGCATCAAAGGTGCTGAAAGATTACAAANNATCCTAACAACGGAGATATTCTTGCGATGACATCCAAGCCTGATTACGATCCTAACAGCCCTAAGGAGCCTATAAGCGAGTCGATAAAGCAGGAATGGGAATCACTGCCTGATGATGAGCTGCAGAAAGCATGGTTTGATATGTGGAGAAATCCTGCGGTTAACGACATATATGAACCGGGTTCCACATTTAAGCTTTTAACAACTGCGATCGCCCTTGAGGAAAACAAGGCATCGTTAAATTCCACATATTACTGTGATGGATTTGTAAGGCAGATTCCCGGCGAAAATATCAAATGTTGGAGATATTACCGCCCACACGGCCAGCAGACATTGTCCGAAGCGATTCAGAACTCCTGCAATGATGCTCTGGCTCAAATGGGACTGGACATAGGCAAGGATTTATTTTATAAATATTTGAAATCATTCGGTCTTGAAGAAAAGTCCGGAGTTATGCTAAACGGTGAAGCACTTGGATTGGTGAAAGAACCGGCCAACATGAAAGACGTTGACGTTGTTACTCAGGCATTCGGGCAGGGGGTTGCCATAACTCCTATACAGCTTGCAACCGCGGTTTCTGCGATTTCCAACGGAGGAGATCTGATGGAGCCGAGAATTGTCAAGCAGCTTATAGATGAAGAAGGAAATATTAAAAAAGACTTTGAGCCTGTCGTTAGAAGAAAAGTGATTTCCGAAGAAACATCCAAGATTATGCTTTCAATTATGAAGGACTCCGCGGAATCGGGAACCAAGCAGGCATATCGTGCCGGCTGCAGAATAGGCGGAAAATCAGGTACGGCGCAAAAAGTTATCGATGGAAGATATGTTGACGGCAAATTTATTTCTTCATTTATAGGAACGGCTCCTGTTGACGCACCGAGGGCTGTTGTCCTGGTACTGGTTGACGAGCCTGACAGAAGTATCGGCTATTACGGAAGTATTGTTGCCGGGCCGGTGGCTGCGGATTTGCTGGAAAATATACTGAAATACTATGATGTGGAACCTGTTTATACCGAAGAAGAACTCGGAAAGGTAGAAGCACAGACTGTTGAAGTTCCGGATCTACTTGGACTTACAATTGCCGAGGCAACAGATAAATTAATCAGGTCAAATCTTGTGAGCAACATAGATATAGAGGTAGAAGCAGACAGAGTCGTAAAAGCTCAATTCCCGAAAGCAGGAGAGAAAGTAACTAAAAATTCAATGGTAACATTAATTTTGAATTAGGATCAGTGAAAAAGGAGACCGCTTCGCCCGGAAGACACAGACAATAACATATTAAAAAGCGGAACGCAATTGCGTTCCTTTTTTTAAAATAATCATTGTAATGAATAAATTCGCACGCAGTTATTATGATGCCGCAGAATAATGTGATTTCGGATGAATAGTCCGATATTCATGGACGGAAAAATGTTCATGTCATGGCAGCGGTTGGTAATTCTGAAATTGAGCCGCCGCATATTGAAAATGAATTTTAAATATGATAAAATTGCATATAATATATACACTTAAATAAAGGGAGCAGAAAATGGATATAAAAAGCCTTCTTAAACAAATAGAGCATGAAAGTTTTTTGGGCGATGAAAATGTTGAGATTACAGGAATAACCAATGATTCCAGAAAGGTTGTGCACGGAGATATTTTTGTTGCTGTAAAAGGATTTACGGCAGACGGACACCGGTTCATCGGCGGGGCGTTAAAAAACGGAGCCGCTGCAGTCATCTGCAATCACATACCTGAAGAATCAAAAGGCAGGGGAAATTTTATCGTCGTGAGAGAACCCAGGGAATCCATGGCATATGCCGCAGATATTTTATACGGTCATCCGTCGAAAAAAATTAATATTGCCGGTGTAACAGGCACTAACGGAAAAACAAGCACTACATATTTGTTAAAGGGAATTTACGATTATATAGGAGAAAAATCAGGAATAATAGGTACAATCGGCGTGCTGATTGACGGCGAAAAAATAAAAGTTGACAATACCACTCCGGAATCTGCTGATCTGCAGAAATATTTCGCAATGATGGCTGAAAAATCAATTACCCACTGCTTCATTGAAGTTTCATCTCACGCCCTGGAGCTGAACAGGGTGGATGACGTGTCTATAGATGTGGGAATTTTTACAAATCTCACCCGTGATCATCTGGATTTTCATAAAACCATGGAAAACTATTACCAGGCAAAGAAGAAACTGTTTCACCTGACAAAGATAAACAACATTATTAATGTTGACGATCCGTACGGTGAAAGGCTGTACAGGGAGCTGAAGCAGGAAGGAATAAACGCAATTTCCATAGGAATTGACAAAGATGCAGATATCAGGGCTTCCAACCTTGTTACTACAATGAACGGAACAGGATTTGATTTAAATGTTCAGGGAACAATAAAGAAAGCTCACGTAAATACGCCGGGCAGATTCAGTGTGCTCAATTCACTTGGAGCTCTGGGTGCGGCATATGCCACGGGAGCGGATATTGACAGAGTAATTGAGGCGCTCGGTAAAATAAAGGGTGTTACCGGAAGATTTGAAATGCTTGAAAATAATCTTGGCTGTACGATTATCCTGGATTTTGCTCATACGCCTGACGGGCTGCAGAAGGTCATGGATACAATCAATGAATTTGCGGAAGGCAGAAAAATTGTGATGTTCGGAGCAGGCGGCGAAAGAGATTCCGCAAGGCGTGCACCGATGGGAGAAATAGCGGGGAAATACTGCGATCTGAGCATATTGACTTCGGATAATCCGAGATTTGAGGATCCATACGATATATGTCGTGAAATAGCTGAGGGAGTAGAAAAATACAACGGAAAATACGAGATAATAATCGAGAGGAACAAAGCCGTTTATTATGCTATTGACAATTCCAGAAGCAAAGATGTAATATTGTTAGCGGGAAAATCCACGGAGCCTTATCAGGATATGGGAGTTGAAAAAATTCCCTACGATGAAGGTTCGATTGCAAAAAAAGCAATCATAGATGTGGAAAGAAAAAGAGGATTAGTAAGGTAGGAGGACACACTTTAAAAATTTGGAGACTCTCTTCGGGATAGCTTTTGAAGGAATGTCCCCGTACTTAATAGACACAAGGAGTTTAAAATGCAAGGAAACGGACAAATCATAAGAGTAATAATTGTATCTTTTCTCATAGCACTGTTCTTGGGACCGGTTGTAATACCAGTTTTGAAGCGGCTTAAAGTGGGACAAAGCATCCGGNNGGGCCTAAGTCACATTACAAGAAATCGGGAACGCCTACAATGGGCGGAGTAATTATTGTGCTGGCGGTAATAATTTCAATTTTTACGAGCGGTTACTACACTCAGGAAATATGGGCAATGTTGTTTTTTACCATAGGATTCGGAATTATAGGATTTATAGACGATTATATCAAGGTTGTTCTTAAAAGGAATCTTGGCCTTCGGGCTTATCAAAAGATAATCGGTCAGTTCATATTTGCTTTTTTGCTGGCGTGGTACGGTTCAAGATACAGCGTGTACGGGACGAAGCTGATTATCCCGTTTGCAAATGCATATATTGACCTGGGAGTTTTATACATACCATTTGTATTGTTTGTGGTCGTGGGAACCGTAAATGCGGTTAATCTTACAGACGGTCTGGATGGTCTTAACACGGGAGTAACACTGATTGTTATGGCAGCATTCAGCCTTATTGCAAACAGCATGAAAGACATAAACCCTATATTTGAAGGGGTTTCCATAATGAGTGCCGGTGTGACGGGAGCATGCCTCGGTTTTTTGAAGCATAATGCAAATCCCGCGAAAGTATTTATGGGAGACACGGGCTCACTTGCTCTGGGCGGAGTCGTATCCGCAGTAGCTGTAATATCAAATACAGTGCTGCTAATCCCCATAATAGGCGGAATTTATTTTGCTGAAGCACTTTCTGTCATTATACAGGTACTTCATTACAAGAGAACAAAGAGAANNCCCGCTTCATCACCATTTTGAAATGTGCGGATGGAAGGAAACAAAGGTTGTTGGCGCGTTTTGGATTGCCACTGTAGTATTGGCATTTATAGGCATTTATTCAATATAGTCGACATAAAATAATAGTGGGCAGAAAAGAGGTTATTATGAAAAATAAGAATATACTTGTTGTAGGACTGGGAGTTTCCGGCATTGCATGTGTAAAAGGTCTGAGCAGGCTGGGAGCAAATATATATGTTTATGATGAATCTAAGGAAAAATCCGCTGAAAAATTAAAGGAACTGGAAGATATCAGGGCCGAATATTTTTTTGGAAACGATGAAATAGAAAGAATCAATATGGGTCAGCTGGATATGGCAATTAAAAGCCCAGGTATAAAATATGAAGTGCCCATTATTAAAAAATTGTTTGAAAAAAATATAAAGGTAATAAGCGATATAGAAGCAGCATATAAAGTAACCGATGCACCGATTGTTTCAATAACCGGAACGAACGGCAAAACCACAACTACAACGCTGATCGGTGAAATTGTAAAAGAAAGCGGAAAAAAGTATAAGCTCACCGGAAATATAGGCTACGGAATGTTTTACGATGCAGTCAGTTCTGATGAAGATGAGATTCTCGTTGCGGAAGTAAGCAGTTTTCAGCTTGCGGGGACTCATGACTACAAACCCCACATAAGTGTTATAACAAACATTACTCCGGATCACATGGACTATCACCACACCATGGAAAGCTATGTGGATGCAAAATTCAGAAATGTAATCAATCAGGATAAAAACGATTATGCAGTACTAAACTTTGAAGACGAATACATAAGAAAATTTTCAGATAAAATAAAGGCAAAAAAAATATTTTTCAGCTCAGAGCGTGTATTGGATGAAGGCATTTTTGTCAAAGAAGGAAAAATGATTTTCAGGTACAACGGCGAAGATAAATTTATAACTGATGTTAAGGACATTTTTATTCCGGGCAGACACAATCTGGAAAATGCTATGGCAGCAGCAGGTGCGGCACTGGCACTGGGCATTAAAACTGAAAATATTGCTCGTGTTTTAAAGGATTTTAAAGGAGTCGAACACCGCCTTGAATTCTGCGGAGAATTTAATGGCGTTAAATTTTACAATGATTCAAAAGGAACAAATCCCGATGCTTCCATAAAAGCGGTTCAGGGAATTGAAAAACCTATAATTTTAATAGCAGGAGGCTATGATAAAAAATCACTTTATGATGATTTTATAAAAGCATTTGATGAAAAAGTCAAAGCTCTGGTTCTTCTTGGGCAGACAGCGGGCGATATCGAGAACTGCGCAAGAAAATACGGATTTACCAATATATATCATGTGGAAAATATGGATGCGGCAGTTAAAAAATGCTTTGAATTAAGCGTCAGTGGCGATAATGTAGTTTTATCTCCTGCGTGCGCCAGCTGGGGCATGTACCCAAACTACGAGGTCAGGGGAAGAGATTTTAAGGAGAGGGTAAATTATTATGGAGGAAACAGTAAAAAAGACGGAAAATAAATCCATAGACTGGGTTCTTGTTTTTATCGTCGTGGTGTTGGTACTCTTTGGATTCCTGATGGTTTACAGTTCCAGTTATCCCGACGGGTACTATAAATTTGATGGCGATCCGTTTTATTTTCTTAAAAAGCAAGTGATGGCAGCGGTTATAGGGCTCGTAGGGATGATTTTTTTCGCCAACATACCCTATAAAATATATGCAAAATTTAACAAGGTTATTTTAATGACATGTATAGGATTTGCACTTCTGACCGTTGTTCTGGGCATAGCTTCCAACGGTGCCCAGAGATGGATCAGCATAGGCGGCATATCGCTTCAGCCATCTGAGATAATTAAAATAGGTGGAGTATTATATATGGCCGACTATTTCAACAAAAACCGAAAAAACATAGGTTCGTTTATGAACGGATTTATTCCATCCATGATATTTATAGGTCTGTTCTGCCTTCTGATTGCCATACAAGATGACTTAAGTACGGCTGTAATACTGGGTGCTACACTGATGGTGATGTTCTTTTGTGCCGGAGCAAAAATAAGGCATTTAATTGTATTGGTTTTGGTGGCTGTTGCGGGAGTTGTTGTTTTAATTGCAATGGAGCCGTACAGGATCACAAGGGTCATAGTGTTTTTTGATCCGTTTAAGTATCCGCTGAATGAAGGCTATCAGATTATTCAGTCTCTTTATGCTTTGGGAACCGGAGGCTTATTTGGAATGGGAATAGGTAAAAGCAGGCAGAAATTTTTCCACCTGCCTGAAGCATATAATGATTTTATATTTTCAATAATAGGAGAAGAGTTAGGATTTATAGGATGCGTATTTGTAATCCTCGGATTTGTAATTTTCGCGTGGAGAGGTCTTCGAATATCCATGAACACGTCTGATTTCTTTGGAAGTCAGGTAGCTCTTGGAATGACAACACTGGTGCTGGTGCAGTTTTTAATTCATGTTGCCGTTGCAACATCATCCATGCCACCGACAGGCAGAGCCCTTCCTTTTATAAGTGCGGGAGGTTCTTCGCTGATGTTTTTGCTCTGCTCCATGGGAATCTTGTTAAACATATCAAAATATTCAAATACATACAGAAACTAAGATTAGAAGGAATGGTATCATCAAATGAGAGTAATTGTTACGGGCGGCGGAACCGGAGGCCACATAAATCCGGCATTGGCCATCGCACAAAAAGTAAGAAATGCAAGCCCCTATAATGAAATATTGTACGTGGGAACTAAAAACGGGCTTGAAAGCGAGCTGGTTCCGAAATCGGGATTTGAGTTTAAATATGTTACTGCCAAATATTTAAGAAGAAAACTGAGCCTTGAAAATGTAAAAACATTGTTTGCATCAATAAAGGGTGTCATGGAAGCAGCAAAAATAATAAATGAGTTTAAACCGGATATTGTGGTTGGGACAGGAGGATATGTGTGCGGGCCGGTAGTCCTGGCGGCATACTTAAAAAAGGTTCCTACAATAATTCACGAGCAAAATGTGTTTCCGGGAATAACAAATAAAATGCTTTCCAAGGTTGTTGATGTTATAGGAATCAGTTTTGCAGAAGCCGAAAAATATTTTCCGGAAAGTGCGGCAAAAAAACTTGTGCTGGTGGGAAATCCGGTTAGAAAGGAAATTCTTTCGGCAGACAGGCGTGAATCAAGGATGAAACTGAATCTGCGTCCGGATGTGGTGCTCATATATTCATTTGGCGGCAGTGGCGGGCAGCTAAGTTTAAACGAAGCAATAATAGATGTAATAAAAAAAATTAACGGACAGAAAAATATTAAAATAATCCACGTTACGGGTAAAAAGATGTACGGCGGCTTTATGGACAATATTAAAAAAGAAGGAATAGTTCTTGAGGACAACATAGAAATACTGGACTATATGTATGACGCCGCCACTGCGCTGTCGGCATCTGACATTGTAATCGGAAGCGCAGGTGCCATAACCATTGCCGAAATTACGTCTACAGGTGTTCCTTCAATACTGATTCCAAAAACTTACACGGCGGAAAACCATCAGGAATACAATGCCAGGGCTCTGGAAAAAGAAGGAGCCGCTAAGGTTATTCTTGAAAAGGATCTGGACGGAAAGCAGCTTATAAAAGCCATTGAAGAAATAATCGAAAACAAAAATATTTTGAAGACAATGTCTCTTAACTCAAAAAGAATGGGAAACACGGATGTTGAAAACAAAATATACGGGACTATGCTAAATCTGGTCGACGTTAAATCCAAAAGTAACAAGTAAGTCAGCGTTGCATAACATATACTATGAATCATGTGATACTTGTTGCGGAGGGATAAAGATGGGAAGTTTTATAATTCAGGGAAGTAACAGTCTGGAAGGAATCGTTGATATAGGCGGATCTAAAAATGCTGCTCTTCCTATTTTGGCCAGTACTGTAATATGCGGAAGAGAATATCTTCTTGATAATATACCTGATATTGAAGACGTACGAGATATGTTTGAAATTTTGCAGGAGATGGGCTGTACGGTACAATATGACAACGGTGTTGCATTAATCGATACCAGAGGTCTTGACACTCATCAGGTTCCTGAAAAATTTGTAAGAAAAATAAGATCATCTATAATTTTAATGGGCGCTGTGTTGCAGAGAACCGGAAAAGTAGAAATAGCATATCCTGGAGGATGCGAAATAGGGCTTAGACCTATTGACCTTCATTTAAAGGGATTGAGAAAACTTGGTGTCGATATAACCGAGAACTGCGGACTTCTGTCTGGAACCGTAAGGGAGCCGGAAGGCTGCGAAATTTCACTTGACTATCCAAGTGTTGGAGCAACGGAAAATATAATGTTGTTTGCTGTGGGTATCCCCGGCAGAACTGTTATTTATAATCCGGCAAGAGAACCCGAAATTGTGGACTTGCAGAATTTTTTGAATGCCTGCGGTTATTTAGTAAGCGGAGCAGGAACCGGAACAATTGTTATTGAAGGAAGAAAACTTGAAAACACAGATACTGTAGAATATAAGATTATATCCGACCGTATTGAGGCAGGGACTTATTTGAGTGCAGCTGCATCGATGAAGAGCAAAATTTACATAAGAAATATTGAAAAATCTCATTTTAAGTCGATAACTTCAATATATGAGGATGCAGGATGCGAAATAAGAGAAACTCACGGAACCATTGCTATTACCAACAATGGAAAATTAAAAGCGATAGAAAAAGTTACAACTCAGCCATACCCGGGATTCCCCACCGATATGCAGGCTCAGTTCATGGCGTCAATGGCAACGGCTGACGGAATAACAATCATAGAGGAAACTGTTTTCGACAGCAGGTTCAAGCATGTTCCGGAGCTTCAGAAAATGGGTGCAAATATAACAACCATCGGCAGGGTTGCTGTAGTAGAAGGAGTGGAAAGGCTTTACGGAGCTGAAGTTGAATCAAGGGATTTAAGAGGCGGCGCAGCTCTTGTAATAGCGGCACTGGGCGCGGAAGGCACCACCAAGGTAAATAACATTCATCATATTAACAGAGGATATGAAAAGTTTGTATACAAATTACAGAAATTGGGTGTAATAATTACCGAAACTGACGATTAACAGGGTAGAGTGATGGCTAAAGAAAAAGAAATAAAAAGACGAAAGAAAAAAAGAAAAAAGAAAAGAAAATTCAGAAAGCTATTTGTGAGTACAGCAGCTTTTATAACGGCTGCTGTAGTTATTATTTTTTGCCTGTACCATGTTTATTTTGAAACAAGCTATTTTAATGTAGCCGAAATTCATGTTTCAGGCAACTCAGCATACAGCCGAGATTATATTATTGACAAATCACAGATAGAAATGGGGGAAAAAATATTCGGCATAGACAAGGGCAGGGTAAAAAGTATTTTAGAAGATGAAGTTTATGTAGAAAATTCAAGGGTTGTTTATGAACTTCCAAACAAGATATTGATAGAATTGAAAGAAAGACAGGAGAAATACCAGGTTTTTTATAATAATGAATACATAGTTACTGATAAATACGGAATAGTTCTTAATACATATCCTAAAAAAAACGATTTAATAACTATTGAAAGTTTGACCGATGTATTATACAATGTAGGAGAAAGCATACAATTCACCGGCGTAGAAGATATTCAGCCAATATTTAATATGGTAGATTATATAGACGGTGAATTTAACGAAGGAAAAGTAAAGAGCCTGTCGGTAGATGCAAACAACAGTATTTTACTGGAAACGGAGTATGGTACATTTATAAGGATAAAACTTGGCGAAGACAGTGAATATCAAATAGTCTTTGCAATGAAAATAATAAATGAAAGACTTAACAATAACTTGACCGTATCAAACGGCTTAATTGATTTCACCAAGGGGGACAGTCCGGTATATACTGAGGACTTTAAAATGGAGGAGTATAATGAATAAATTGTGGCAAAAAATAATGTTATTTGGAATAAGTCTTATACTTGGAGTAATTTTAATGACTCAAATTCAAACGACAAACGTGATTTTAGGAAATGGCAGCACTAAGGACAAAGCATCAGATCTGAGCAATGAACTTGCTGAACTGGCTCTTGAAAAAAACAGGCTGAGAGAAGAACTGGATGAGCTGAAAGAAGATGCGAGGGAAAACGAGGATAAATATGAGGCAAAAGAAGCCGAGGTAAAGAGGCTTTCAGAGGAGTTGGAAAAACAGAAAATATTATCCGGGTATTATGATGTCAAAGGAACCGGAACAATTATTACAATCGACTCCGCACCGGATTCATATGTCAGCCTTGCTGCAAGCCATCAGTATATTCTGGCTCTCATAAGCTATTTAAATAATGCGGGCGTGGAGGCAATTTCCATCAACGGTCAGAGATATACAAATTATACGGAAATAGTTCCGGTTTTGGAACATATAAACATTAACGGCGTTGCCATGGTCCTGCCTTTGGAAATAAAAGCGATAGGAAACCCAAGAACAATCGAAGCTTCGCTGAACTTTGTGGGAGGAATTGTTTCTCAGCTCACTCAGATCGGATACACTGTTGAAATAGAAAGCTCTCAGGAAATATTCATCAATGCATTCGATGGGGAGAAGGAGTTCAGATACGCCGAACCCATAACGGCAGATGAAGAAATTTAGAATGGAGGAGATTGACATAAAAATCAAGACCATGAACATTTTTATAGCAGTATTGGTTTTTGTGGCTTCTGCATTAACGGTCAGCGGTGTGGATGCTAATGTAGATGAAAATACAATATATGCCGTAAAAAATCTGAATCAATATGAAAGAAATATAGAAAATATGCGAAATGTTGTTGAAAGTCTCAGAGGTGAGGTAACCGAAGAAAAAAAAATTATTGCCAGCTATGAAAATGATAACTATTTTGACGATATTATAGATATAAACTCACAAATTGAAGAATTGAAGTTTTATAACGGCTTCACGGATGTGAGAGGTCCGGGAATATATTTAAAAGTTTCAGACAGTGTTATTGAAGATGACGGTCTGGACATTATGGAAAAAATTCTTCATGACGTTGATATAACAGTCCTTCTAAATGATCTGAAGGGTGCAGGCGCAGAAGCCATAGCCGTGAATAATAAGAGGATTATAAATATTTCGGAAGTTGTCTGTGCAGGACCTCTTATAAGAATTAACGGCGAAAGAGTTTCGGCTCCGTTTTTTATCAGCGCAATAGGCGATATGGAAAGTTTATATAATTGTGTAACAGAAGACGGAACTTACGCATCTACTTTAAAAAATCATTACGGAATGCCAATAGAGGCTAAAATGATTTATAACGTCAGGATTCCCAAATACTACGGAACTGATCATAAAGTTGAATATGCAGTCAGTGCAGAAAAATAGGGGGTAGAATATGATATATGTAGTTGTAGGTGTTATTCTTGGTATATTGGCAGGTCTGAATTTAAATTTAGTATACAGTACCGAATATGCCGTATATATTTCACTTGCCGTACTGGCAATAATAAACACAATTTTCGACATGTTAACTGAAAATTTAAAAGGAGAGCTGACGCCGGCAAAGAGCGTAATTTTTCTGGCGGGCGATCTGATATTCGCTCTGCTGCTGGGATACGTGGGCGAACAACTGGGTCTTCCGATTTATTTGGCAGCAGTCTTTGCGTTCGGAAATAATATATACAAAAATTTAAGGTCAATGACCAACTTTATGCTTGAAAAATATAATAAAAACAAGTAAACTAATTAAAAATATATATGAAAATTCATGGTTATGTGATATAATGAAAGTTATAACGAGGTTAAAAATACCGCTCATGCAGCTGGTATGTTTTTCCCTGTTGTAACGGTGTGAAGTAATTGCGGTGCAATTACTTCAGTTAAATAACTTGGAAAAAATTTTCTCTTGTTTAGGAGGTCAATATATGTTTCAATTTGAGGAACCAACAGAAAGACTTGCGAATATTAAAGTTATCGGTGTTGGCGGCGGCGGAAATAACGCTGTTAACAGGATGATTGATGCCGGTGTAAGAGGAGTTACTTTTATCAGTGTTAATACGGACAAGCAAGCATTATATACATCTAAAGCAGAAATTAAATTTCAGATAGGCGAAAAACTAACCAACGGATTGGGCGCAGGGTCCAAGCCTGAAATCGGAGAAAGGGCGGCTGAGGAAAACAAAGCTGATATAGCCGAACTGGTGGAAGGTGCCGATATGGTGTTCATAACCGCTGGAATGGGCGGAGGAACGGGCACGGGTGCTGCACCATACATAGCCGGAATTGCCAAAGAACAGGGAATACTCACAGTTGCTGTAGTGACGAAGCCGTTTATGTTCGAAGGCAGAAGCAGAGCGAAAAATGCCGAAACAGGGCTTAAGAAATTAAGAGAAAATATAGATACTCTGGTTGTCATTCCAAATGACAAACTATTGGAAATATCGGACAAGAAAACAACAATGCTTGAAGCATTTTCACTTGCGGACGATATTTTACGGCAGGGTATTCAGGGCATTTCAGATTTAATTGCCATTCCGGCAATCATGAATCTGGACTTTGCCGATGTGGAAACCATCATGTCGGGTCAGGGGCTGGCACACATGGGAATAGGACAGGCAACAGGTGAAAACAGAGCACTTAATGCCGTTAAGCAGGCAATTCAAAGTCCTCTTTTGGAAACATCCATCAACGGAGCAAGAGGTGTGCTTCTTAACATTCCAGGCGGAACTAACATGGGTATCCATGAGGTTAATGAAGCTGCCAAGCTTATTGAAGAAGCTGCAGATCCGGAAGCAAATATCATCTTCGGTGCCAACATTGACGAAACTGTGGGTGACGCAATTAAAATTACAGTTATAGCAACAGGTTTCGGTGAAAATAAAGAAAGCGAAAAACCAAAGATCGTAAGTGCTGAAAGTCCAAAGGCAGTTAAAGAGGACAAGACAGCACAAAAGGAAAGCAATCCATTCGATTTTCAGATTCCGTCGTTTTTAAACAAGAGAAATAATTAAAAACCTTTGAGGGACGGACCTTTTTGAGACTTAAATGTCTCTAAAATGTATGTCCCTCAAAGGTCTTTCTTTTTTTCTTGCATTATTTATTTTTATATGGTATCCTTTAAAGGTTGAAAACGCGAATGCATAATATTATTGTACAGTAAGGATGATCAAATGATAACAGTAACAAATTTAAGTCTCCAATTTGGCGGGAGCAAACTTTTTAATGACGTTAATTTAAAATTTGTTCCGGGTAACTGCTATGGAGTTATTGGAGCCAACGGAGCAGGTAAATCAACTTTTCTTAAAATATTGTCAGGTGAAATTGATTATACGACAGGAGAAATAACAATACCTAACAATGTAAGAATGTCTGTATTAAAGCAGGACCACTTCATGTACGATGATTTTCCGGTTATGGAAACAGTAATAATGGGCAACAAAAGGTTGTACGAAATTATGAAAGAAAAAGAAGCCCTTTACGCAAAGGAAGATTTCACGGATGAAGACGGTGTAAGAGCTTCCGTGTTGGAAGGTGAATTTGCGGAAATGAACGGCTGGGATGCGGAAACAGAAGTTGCGCAGTTACTCCAGGGGCTCGGAATCGGCTCTGATCTGCATTATTCTTATATGAGGGATTTAAACGGCGGTGACAAGGTTAAAGTAATGCTTGCACAGGCGCTGTTCGGACGTCCGGGCATAATTCTTCTTGATGAGCCTACAAACAACCTTGATATTGATTCAATCAACTGGCTTGAAGATTTTTTGCTTGATTTTGAAGNNTAAATACGGTGTGCACTCATATTGTGGATATTGATTATAAGAAAATCAAAATGTATGTGGGCAACTATGACTTCTGGTATGAATCAAGTCAGCTGATGCAGCAGCTGATGAGGGACCAGAACAGAAAGAGAGAAGATAAAATAAAAGATCTACAGAACTTTATTCAAAGATTCTCTGCAAATAAATCAAAATCCAAGCAGGCAACATCAAGAAGAAAGCTTCTTGAAAAACTGGAAGTTGAAGAAATGCCTGCATCTTCAAGAAGATATCCCTTTGTTAAATTTACACCGGACAGGGAGGTCGGAAACGAAATACTGACCGTTGAAGGATTGTCAAAATCAATTGACGGAATCAATGTGCTGAAAGACGTATCATTTAGAATAAACAGGGGAGATAAAGTTGCGTTCATAGGTGAAAATGAACTGGCACAGACAACCTTGTTCAAGATACTGACCGGTGAAATAGAGCCTGATGAAGGTACGGTTAAATGGGGCCAGACAATAACAAAATCATATTTCCCGAAAGACAACTCAGAGTTTTTCGACGGTGTCAATTTAAATCTTGTTGACTGGATGAGACAATTTTCGGAAGACCAGTCTGAAAGCTTCCTTAGAGGTTTCTTGGGCAGAATGCTGTTTTCGGGAGATGATGCGTTGAAGCCTGCAAATGTTCTGTCAGGAGGAGAGCGTGTGAGATGCATGCTTTCAAGAATGATGCTTTCAGGTTCTTACGTACTGGTACTTGATCAGCCTACAAACCATCTTGATCTTGAATCTATAACGGCACTGAACAACGGACTGATTGACTTTAAGGAAATTGTGCTGTTCTCTTCTCATGATCATCAGTTTATACAGACCATTGCCAACAGAATAATTGAGCTTACTGAAGGCGGCATGATTGACAGAGCTATGACTTATGATGAATATTTAGAGAGAAAAGAAAAGAAACAGAGGGTGGTTTAATGATTAAAAAGTGTGCTCAGGAAATGGAATTTGAGGATTTTTGCAATGCCATAAGTCCTGAAATGCTTAATGAACTGACTAAAATGAATATTTCTTACAACAGGGCATACGGCATCTTCAAAGACATTCTCGAAGAATCCCAGCTTGATGAAAATGATGATATGGGAACAATGGAAAGCATTGTGAGGAATATTATTTTAGATCATGCGGAAGAAGTGCTGGCTAACGAATACTGCAAGTACGAAACGAGATGGGACGAATAACAGTAATGGGCTGTTGCACTAAGCTTTTGTGTCATACACCGGAAGGAAGGTCGGAATGACATCAGGGCTTTCGGTGCAACAGTTTTTAAATTATTTTTGAAAAGGTATTGACAAATGAAAGTTTGTGTGTTATATTTTAAATGTATTACAGAGTATTTATGGATTTCACATGTTTTTAGATATTATATGTGTTGCTGTATATAATATGTAAAAATATGTGAATTTTTTTATATACAATGGAATATAATATAATTTTTATAGGAGGTACTCATGGTTAAGGGTACAGTTAAATGGTTTAACTCAGA
>DMJQ01000131.1 GCA_003457065.1 Clostridiales bacterium | reverse complement strand
GGTAAATCGGTTACTTCTTTGGCAACTATGGGGTTACTGCCTGTAGGTCAGAGTAAAATTGATGAGCAAAGTAAAATTATATTTGAAGGCAAAGATTTACTGAGCTTATCTCGTACAGAGATGCGTAAAATTTGTGGCAAAGATATTGCGATGATTTTTCAGGAGCCGATGTCATCATTAAATCCTGTTTTTACGGTTGGCAACCAAATTGCAGAAGTGTTGTGTTTGCATATGGGGTTGAGCCGTAAACAGGCTCGGCAACGCGTTCTAGAGTTGCTTAAAGAAGTAGGTATTCCTTCACCTGAAACTAAAATTGACGCCTATCCAAATCAACTTTCGGGTGGTCAACAACAACGTGTCATGATTGCTATGGCGATTGCGTGTGAGCCTAAACTGCTCATTGCCGATGAACCGACTACCGCTCTGGACAGCACTGTACAAAGACAGGTGATGGAGCTGTTTAAGGATATCAACAAGGAGCTGGGCATATCAATAATGTTGATTTCACATGACCTTGGACTTGTAAAGCATTACAGCAACAGTTTGGCGGTCATGTATGCGGGTCAGATAGTGGAATCAGGGCGCGCAGAGGAAGTTTTTAAAAATCCGAAACATCCTTACACACAGCTTTTGATTAAAATAATACCGTCATTTAAAATTAAAAAGAACGAACCGCTGGCGGAAATTCCGGGATACGTGCGGGAAACGGGAAGAGACGCGGCAGGATGCCTGTTTATAAACAGATGCCCATATGCAATGGATGTGTGTGCGGAATCTGTGGAAGAACATAGAGAGAGCAATAGCCATTATTACAGGTGCAATTTAAAATAGAGGCAATTATGGATAATGAAATTAAAACTGTTATTGCAGTTAAAAATATAAGAAAAGAATATGTCGTTAAGAAACACTTTTTAACCGGAAAGGTTCAGGAGAAAGTCGTTGCTGTGAAAAATGCCAGCTTTGAGGCAAAAGAAGGAATGACTCTGGGCATTGTTGGCGAATCGGGAAGCGGTAAATCCACAATGGGAGAAATTGCCGGCGGCCTTCTGAAGGCTACATTCGGCAGCATTTTTTATTGCGGAAAAAATACAACTGAAATGTCAAGGGACGAATATGAAGAGTACAGACGGAATGTGCAGTTCATATTCCAGGATCCGAAAGGCTCAATGGACCCTAACTATACCATAGGAGACAACATTTCATTTCCCTTGCTGACATTGAAGGTCGTCAATAATAAAGATGAGGCAGGCAGGCTTGTTTCTGAAATCCTTGAAAAAGTGGGGCTTGACGATAACATTAAAAATAAATATCCTTCCGAAATAAGCGGTGGTCAGTGTCAAAGGGCTGCAATTGCAAGGGCGCTGGTGGTCAATCCTAAGGTTATAATATGCGATGAACCTGTTTCGGCTCTTGATGTTTCGATTCAGGCGCAGATACTTAATCTTTTAAAAGAGCTGCAGAGGGAGCTTGATATTTCGTACATATTTATATCCCATGACATCGGTGTGGTGAACTACATGTCGGACACAATAATGGTCATAAGCAAGGGCAATGTGGTGGAAGAAGGAGCTGCAAAAGAAGTGCTTCTTCACCCCAAGGAAACTTACACAAAGAAACTCATAAGCAGTGCGTTTGTCAAGTGAGGTTGTAATGAAAACAGAATTGAAAGAAAACGAAAAAATTGAGGATTTGCAGTGCAACGGATTGAGGATTATACAGAACAAACAATGGTTCTGTTTCGGCATGGATGCTGTCCTGCTGACCAATTACTGCGACATCAGAAACAATTCAATAATAGCCGACCTGGGAACGGGCACGGGAATAATCCCCATACTTTTAAGCGGCAAAAAAAATTATTCAAAGGCATACGCACTGGAGATACAGGAAGAAGTGGCTGAAATGGCTAAACGCAGTGTTGCCCTTAACGACTTGCAGGATAAAATAGAAATACTCAACATAGATTTGAAGGATGCCCTGAATTATCTGGAGCTCAATTCTTTTGATGCGGTTATTTCAAATCCGCCATACAAGCTGAACAACAGTGGAATTATAAATCCTTCGGACAAGAAAGCAATATCAAGACATGAAATCAAATGTTCACTTGAGGATGTAATTAGCACTGCTGCGTCTCTTTTAAAACAATATGGCAGGTTTTATATGGTGCATCGTCCCGACAGGCTAGCGGATATAATGTGTTTGTTGAGAAAGTACAGGCTGGAGCCGAAGCAGATACGCTTTGTCCATCCAAGGGCGGCGGCTAAGCCAAACATGATATTGATTCGTGCTTCAAAAAACGGAAATCCAGAGCTGAAGTTCGACCCGCCGCTGTATATTTACGATGACCAAGGCAGCTACACTGAGGATGTGTATAAAATATATGGGATTGAAAAATGAGATTAATGTTGTTTTATGTGTATTTTGTCAAGCGGATTCACTGCCGGACCCTCGAGTATGTTTCCGTTTATGTCGAATCTTGAGCCGTGGCAGGGACAATCCCACGTTTTTTCCGCTTCGTTAAAGGAAAGAGAGCACTTTAAATGGGAGCATACGGGATTGATGCAAAAATAATCGTCATTCTCATTTTTATAGACACCGACTTTTTGACCGTTGTAATTTATGATTTTTCCTTTTCCGGCTTTCACTGAACTCAATCCTCCAGGTACTGGAGCAATTCTTTTCAGGAAAGCCGATGCGATGCTACCGACAGATGAAAAAAATTCCTTTGCGGACGGATCTGGAGTGATGCGTGAAGGCTTGAAAACCTCCGAAAAATCATTATCAATAGTTAGTATTTTATCCCTTAAAATCAATGCCGATGCTGCGGAATGCGTCATTCCCCACTTTTTGAACCCTGTGGCAACATACAGGTTATTGACGCTTTTTGAGTAAAGTCCGATATACGGAACCTTATCATATGTCATGCAATCCTGTGTGGACCATTTTGACACTACTTCGGCACCTTGGAAATAGGTATTCAAAAAATTTTCCAACTCTTCATAGGAATCTTCTTCATTTTCCTTTTCACCAGAACGGTGGTTACCGCCTGAAAGAATCAGGAGGTTTTCTTTTTCTGAGAACTGATATCTCATCGAATGAATAGGGTCATCAATGTTTATATACATTCCATCAAAAGGCTTATCTTTAGTCCTGGCCGCAATAACATAAGACTTATCCTGATAAAGTCTCAGGAAATAAAGGCCGAAACTGTTGTCAAAAGGATAGTGGGAGGCAACAACAACTTTGTCGGCTTGTATTACTCCGGCATCTGTTTCAACAATATGATAGTTGCTGTGTGGCACAATATTCAATGCCCTGACATTTTCGTATATTTCGCAGGATTCTGAGTTGCCGACTATGTTATAAAGACTGTACAAATATTTTAACGGATTGAACTGTCCCTGATTTTTGATTCCGATCGCTGCCAAAGCATTGTTGGGGATAGGGACATCTTCTGTGTAAAATCCGTCGATGCCGAGTTTTTTATAGGCAATAAGCTCTTTTTTAATCTGCTTTAATTCAGTATCGTCCGAAGCGTAAACATATGCGTCCTGTTCCTTAAAATCACATTGTATGTTATTTTCTTCAATAATCTTTTTTATGAGTTTTAAACCTTCTTCATTAGCCGTTAAATACTGTTTCGCCTGTTTGAGGCTGAAATTTTCTATTAAATAACTATAAATAATACTGTGCTGTACGGTTATTTTGGCTGTTGTATATCCTGACACACCGTAACCTATAGTCGTTCCATCTATTATTCCTATTTTGCAACCGCTGTCCTTTAACAGGTAGGCTGTTGTTAACCCGGTGAGTCCCGCACCTATTATGAGAACATCAAATTTCTTTCCTTTCAATAATTCCCTGTCTTTGGTAATTTCAATTTTACTATCGGCAGATTCATGCCAATATGAACGTTTTGGATATTCCATATATACTCCTCTTCTATGTATTGATAAATTATAATTACTACATATGTTTATTATTGTTTCGTAAAAAGATTAATTTATTCCTTGACTTTATGTTCGATTTAATATATCATTATACAGAAATAAATATAAAAGACAGTGATTGGAACAGTAGGCGCATGAAGGTCTCAAAGAGATATAATCATATGGTGGGAGATTATAATTCCAAATGCGTTGAAGATCATCCATGAGTCTGATTTCTGAAACTAAGTAAGAAATTACGTATGAATGCGTTAAATTTTCGAGTGACATATATTTACTCATGTAAGTATATGTAATTTGGGTGGTACCGCGGATTTCGTCCCATGTCGCAAGACATGGGGCTTTTTGTATTACTAATCCAATTTTGTCCGTACAACCGGTCCGGCACCCATTAAATAAATAATAAATCAGGAGGAAAAAATGAAAAAGTTTAGAGATATCTCAAAAGCCGATTACAAGCAGACAGAGCATGAAATATCCAGGTACTGGGATGATATAGATTTGCTCAGACAAAGTGTTGAGACAAGAAAAGACAAAGAACCGTTTGTATTTTATGAAGGACCGCCGACAGCCAACGGAAGACCGGGAATTCACCATGTAATAGCAAGAACACTGAAGGATTCGGTGTGCAGGTTCAAAACAATGGAAGGCTATCAGGTCAAGAGAAAAGCAGGCTGGGACACTCACGGTCTGCCGGTCGAGATAGAAGTGGAAAAACAGCTGGGATTAAAAGACAAGACAGATATTGAGCAGTACGGAATTGCGGAATTTAACGAAAAATGCCGTGAATCTGTGTTTACCTACGAGGCTCAATGGCGCGACATGACTGAGCGCATGGCATATTTAATCGATATGGATAATCCGTATATAACTCTTGACAATAATTATATTGAAACAGAGTGGTGGATACTTGACAACATGTTCAAGCAGGGGCTTATGTATGAAGGTCATAAAATACTTCCGTACTGCCCAAGATGCGGAACAGGTCTTGCTTCACACGAAGTTGCTCAGGGCTATGAAGAAATAAAAACAATGACAGCATATGCGAAATTCAAGAAAAAAGATGCGGACGAATATTTCCTGGCATGGACCACTACTCCGTGGACACTGCTGTCAAATGTTTCGCTGACTGTACATCCCGATGTAGATTACCTGAAAATAAGAACGAAAGACAAGGAAGGCGTAAAGGGCGAAGTATATTATATTTCAAAACCTTTGGTTGATAAGGTAATACATGAAGAATACGAAGTGCTGGAAGAGATGAAGGGCAAGGACATGGAGTTCATGGAATATGAACAGCTCATGCCGTATGTTGAACTTCCTGCAGGCAAGAAAGCATTCTTTGTAACTTGTGCCGATTATGTCACAACAGAAGACGGTACAGGAATAGTGCATACAGCTCCCGCATTCGGTGAAGACGACTACAACACGGGAATGAGATATAAGCTGCCTGTCCTCAACCCTGTTGATGACACGGGAAGATTTAGAGGAACACCATGGTCGGAAATGTTTGTAATGGATGCTGACCAGGCAATACTTAAATGGCTCAAGGAAGAAGGCAAGTTATACAGAAAAGAACCTGTTCTCCACAACTATCCACACTGCTGGAGATGTCACACACCGCTTCTGTACTATGCAAGACCGAGCTGGTACATTCAGATGACCAAGCTGAAAGACAAATTGATAGAAAATAACAATTCCGTTGAATGGTATCCTGAATTTGTGGGCGAAAAGAGATTCGGAAACTGGCTTGAAAACTTAAATGACTGGGCAATTTCAAGAAGCCGTTACTGGGGAACTCCGCTGCCTCTCTGGAGATGCGAATGCGGTCATGTTGAAAGCATCGGTTCAAGAAAAGAATTAGCGTAAAAAGCAATCGAAAAAATCGATGAAAAAACAATCGAGCTTCACAGACCGTATGTTGATGATGTGCACATAGTGTGCCCGGAATGCGGCAAGCCGATGACAAGAGTCAAGGACGTTATTGACTGCTGGTTTGACTCGGGCTCCATGCCATATGCGCAGCTGCACTATCCGTTTGAAAATAAAGAAGTGTTTGAAAAGAACTTCCCTGCTGATTTCATAAATGAGGGCATTGACCAGACAAGAGGATGGTTCTATTCATTATTGGCAATTTCAACTTTTGTAAAGGGAAAATCACCATACAAGAGAGTGCTGGTAAATGACCTGATACTTGACAAGTATGGCAAAAAGATGTCAAAATCAAGAGGTAACACGGTAAATCCGTTTGATTTGTTCGACAAATACGGCGCAGACGCACTTAGATGGTACCTGCTGTACGTATCGCCTGCATGGGCACCCACAAGATTTGATGAAGACGGATTGAAAGAAGTGCTGAGCAAGTATTTCGGAACAATTAAAAATGTCTACACATTCTTTGCGATGTATGCAAATACGGATTCAATAGATCCGACGGAATTCTTTGTTGAGTACAAAGACAGACCGGAACTTGACAGATGGATTGTATCCAAGTTCAACAATTTGGTTAAATATGTGAGAGAAAGCATGAATGCTTATGACCACAACAAAACAGTGAAAGCAATCCAGGAATTTGTGAACGAAGATTTGTCCAACTGGTACATCAGACGTTCAAGAAGAAGATTCTGGGCTACAGAACTTACAGAAGACAAAAAAGCTGTCTACAACACAACTTATGAAATATTGGTAGGCATTTCACAATTGACGGCTCCGTTTGCCCCGTATCTGTCAGAAGAAATCTACAGAAACCTGACAGGAGAAGTATCGGTTCATTTAAGCTGCTATCCTGAGGTTCATGAGGAACTTATAGATGAAAATGTTGAAAAGAGAATGGATCTTGTAAAAGATCTGGTTAAGCTGGGCAGAGCTTCAAGAGAAAATGCTAAAATCAAGGTTAGACAGCCAATAAGAAGAATCCACATCGACGGTAAGTATCAGTCTCTCATAGAGGATTTAGTTCCGCTGATCAAGGAAGAACTGAATGTGAAAGAGGTTGTGTTTGAACACGATTTGAATGAATTCATGGACTTTACGCTGAAACCTAACTTCAAGGTTGCGGGACCTATGCTGGGAAGCAATGTGAAGGCATTTGCGGCAGTATTGGCAAAAGCCGATTCTCTGGAGATAATAACCAAGGTTCAGGCAGGAGAAGAATATAAGCTGACAGTTAATTGCCAGGTTGTGGATCTCAACGAAGATATACTGGATATCCGTATTTCAGCAAAAGAAGGCTATGATGTTTCAACAGGCAACAACCTGTTCACAATCATAGATACAAACCTGACAGAAGATCTGATAAATGAAGGATATGCACGTGAATTCATATCAAAGGTTCAGCAGATGAGAAAGAACAACGGATATGAAATGATGGACAGAATTAAGATTTTCTACGACGGCTCCGAAGAAATAGACAGTGCTGTCAGGGAATATGAAGAGTTCATCAAGAGTGAAACACTGGCAGACACAGTCGAAAAAGTAACAGACAGCACTATGGAGGTTCAAAACCTCAACGGTGCCGACACAGGAATGAAGCTTGAAAAAACAAGTAAATAATAGTCGTAGAACGTCTGTGCCGCTCCGCAATAAAACCGACAGCATTCTGGTGTGTCAGAAATGTTTTGAGTTAAAAAAAACCGCAGGATTTAATAGCCCTGCGGTTTTTTTCGTACATTTAAAAGATATACAGAGATTCCGGCATATACAACATTCCGGCACATCAGGAAACAGAATTGATATGACGTATTTTTCTTCCGTTGGATCGTATTCATCGTAATAGAACACTGCGTAGTATCCTATTTGCATGAATGAGCGATTACGGATAAAGAGCTGGGCAGCATCACGGCATTCATAGGCTCAATAAATTTAACAGCTGCCGGGCATATTTAACATTTATCTGCCCCGGTGCAGAAGGTTTGTTTAATGCCGCAAATGTCAGGCATGAGCCTAACAGCTCTCCGGTGAGTCTTGTTGCGGCTCCGAGGGAGCCCATTGATATTGCAATAAACGGCCTGTCTGCCTTTTCTTTTTTCATCTTTAGTGCTGATGCCATGAGAGTCAGCACATCTTCTTCACAGTTGGGCATGACAGCTATTTTTGTAATGTCGGCACCATACTCCTGCATTTTTATAAGTCTGTCAACTATTTCGTCTTTTGATGGAGTTTTGCTGAGTTCATGATTGGACATGAGCACTTTGACTCCGTGTTGTTTCGCAGAGACAGTTATATCTTTTATTTTTTCTTCCGATCGGAAGAGTTCTATGTCTATTAAATCAATTAATCCGCTTTCAACGGCGAAACGATTCAGAGCAAAATAATTTTTTTCCGTCATTTTGTATATTCCGCCTTCTTCCATGCTCCTGCATGTAAAAAGTACGGCCTTGTCACAGGATTTTCTTATTTGTTCAAGAAGTTTTCCCACCATGTTTAAATTTTCAACATGCTCATAATAATCAATTCGCAATTCGATTAAATCATAATCTGCGGATTTTAAATCTTCTATGTCTTTTAAAATCTGATTTTCGCTTGTGCCTGTAATCGGCACACAGATTTTTGGTTTAATATCGCCAAATATTAAATCTCTTACCCAGACTTTTTTCAAAGAAATCATCTCCTCACCATTGAATGCGGCAAATGCTAAGGTTATTATATCATTCCGCAGATAAAAGATATATTATTTTTCCAAACATTTTTTAAGGTGCGAAAAGAAAAACGATAATACTATCTGTCCGAACTGTGAAAACATTACCACAAGAGATGTTGAAATTGCAATATTATTCATTGACAATGAGTTGCGTTACGTAATATAATATTGTAAATTGGGCATAGAGTATCTATCAAAAAATTATTATATAATCAAATGTTATGAAAGCTGAAAGGTAGTGAATAAATGAAGGGTTTAGGCGTTTCACCGGGAATAGGGATAGGTAAAGCTTTTGTAATTGAAAAAAAATCATTAGACATAAAAAAAATTTATGTTAATGATGCTGAAAAAGAAATTGACAGATTGAGAAATGCTGTTGAGCTTGGCAGGAGTCAGTTAAATGAATTGTATGCAAAGACACTTAAGGAAGTTGGCGAAAAGGAAGCGCAAATTTTCAAGTCACATGAGATGATGCTGGAAGATGATACATTTATTTCGGAAATCGAATCGAAGATCAGAAATGAAAAGGTCAATGCTGAATATTCTGTAAAGGAAGTATCTAACCATTATATTAAGATGTTTAACAATATAGAGGATGAATACCTGAGGGAAAGATCAGAAGACATCAAAGATGTGACTGTAAGAGTTATTAAGATTCTACTGGGAATAAGGACTGCAGATTATTCAAAGCTGAACAAAGATTCCATACTTGTTGCCGAAGACTTAACTCCTTCAGATACTGCACAGCTTGAAAAGGGGAAAATAGCAGCCATGATTACGGAAATGGGAGGAAAAACATCTCATGCCGCAATAATAGCGAGGATAATGGGGATTCCAACTGTAGTTGGTCTTGATGATATAACGCAAAAAATAAAAAGTAATGATGTGGTAATATGTGACGGAAAAACCGGAAAGGTGTTAATCAATCCGAATCAAAAGCAATTAGCCTATTATACGCAGAAAAAAACCAGGCTGGAAGAAATCAGCAATGAGTTGAGAAAGCAGGTGGGACTTCCCACAATAACCAAGGATGGTTTCAAGGTGACGTTGGCGGCCAATATAGGGACTCCTCACGATGTTGACATGATTTTAGAAAATGATGCTGAGGGAATCGGACTTTTCAGAAGCGAATTCATTTTCATGAACCGTGAATGTCAGCCATCGGAAGACGAACAGTTTGAGGAATATAAGGAAGTTCTCCAAAAGATGGGTGACAAGCCGGTAATAATAAGGACACTTGACATCGGCGGAGACAAAAATGTTCCTTATTTTGATATACCAAAAGAAATGAATCCGTTTTTAGGCTACAGAGCGATAAGGCTTTGTTTAGGAAATGTTGATGTTTTCAGAACTCAGCTCAGAGCAATTTTAAGAGCAAGTGTTTACGGCAACCTTAAAATAATGTTCCCCATGATTTCTACCATGAAGGAGCTGCGCGATTCCAAGAAAGTTTTGGAGAAGGCGAAGGAAGAACTTAATAACAAAGGAATTCCGTTTAATAATGACATTGAAGTAGGCATAATGATTGAAATACCTTCTGCGGCGATCATATCGGATTTGTTGGCGAAGGAAGTTGATTTTTTCAGCATTGGTACAAACGACCTCATACAGTATACATTGGCGGTTGATAGGTTGAATTCAAAATTATCTCACTTGTACAGCCAGTATCATCCTGCAATGCTTCGGTTGATTAAAGGCATTATCGACAATGCACACAAAGCTGGCATATGGGTCGGAATGTGCGGAGAAGCGGCTGGAGATCCGAAACTTATTCCCATATTTCTTGGTATGGGACTTGATGAATTCAGCATGAATTCTCCTTCTATTTTGAGTTCAAGATATATAATAAGAAATTTAAACAAAGATGAAATGGAAAAGATAGCCGAAAGCACACTGAACATGGAAACCGCTGTAGAAGTTGAAGGCTATTTAAGCTGTCTATTTGCGGATGAAAGTGAAAGCTATCTGAAACGATGTAAAACGAGGAGCAGAAATTAATGAGCAGAAAAGTTTCAATTGTATTCCACAGCGTATGCGGAAATAATTATCTCATGGCGAAAGAATTCTACAACGAGTTTAAGAAATATACCGATGAAGTACAGATTTTAAGAGTGAAAGATCCCAACTACACCGAGCTTGCAAAACAGTTTGCGGTTGCGGGTCAGTATAAAAATGAAATACTTAATACAGATGAAGCAGCTGTTGAAAAACTTATGGACAGCGATATTATTGTTATGGGTTCACCGACATATTTCGGGAATGTTTCAGGAGCGATGAAGGCATTCATGGATTCATTTTCGCCTTACTGGACTGAGTCGGCATTCTGGGGCAAAAAATTATTTGCGTTTACGTCCTGCGGCAACGGTGAAGGCGGCGGAGATATGTGCCTTAACGCCATAAACATATTCGGACTGCACATGGGTATGNNTCCTGCTTATGGATTGATTCATTATGCAGGTGACTATGCTAATCTGAGACCGAGCAGGGACGTAGTACTGGCAATAAAAGAAATGACCGAAAAGCTATTAAGTCTATGAAATACAGCGACTGCCTAAGGCGGTCGTTTCATGTATAATTGAAATTAAAGGTGAAAGGGATATTATGAAATATAAAGTACAGAAAAAACAATTTGTAAGCAAGGACTGTTTTGTATGCGGAACAGAAAATCATGAATCTTTAAAAACCAAATTTTATGAATTAGAAAACGGCGAGCTTATGTCAATTTCAAAGCCGACTCCCACACATCAGAGTTATCCGGACAGAATGCACGGTGGCGTTATTTCAGCAATATTGGATGAGGTCATAGGAAGAGCAATCATGATTGAAGAACCGAACTCATGGGGAGTTACGGTGGAACTCAGAATTAAATATAAAAAGCCGGTGCCTCTTGACAAGCCTGTAAAGTCTGTCGCAAGGATTACCCGAAACACAAGGCTACTGTTTGAGGGAACAGGTGAAATAATATTGGAAGACGGCAGCGTAGCAGCAATAGGATACGCAAAATATTATAAGATGAGTCTTGATAAGATAACTGAAGAAATGGGCGCTGACAGTTCTCTCATGATGGAAGATACCACAGAAGCGCCTGAAGAAGTCGAAATTTAATAATGGATATGCAATAGGTGAGCATAGATTGGCCGGATAAGCGATAGAAATAGACACAACTGTTCATCCATTGACGGTACAGTAATTCGATTGCTTCTCAATTGCAATTAGGAGTGCAAATGAAAAAAAACGATATAATCGAAGTAACAATAGACGGACTTGATTTCCCAAACGTGGGGACATCAACATATGAAGGCAAACAGATTAAGATTAAGAACGCAATACCCGGGCAGAGGGTAAGAGCAAGAATAAGCAGAACAAGAAAAGAAAGCGTGGAAGCAAAGACAATTGAAGTCATTGACCATGCGGATTACGAATGCGAGCCGCAATGCCCGCATTTCAACTTGTGCGGAGGCTGCACCTATCAAAATGTTCCCTATGAGAAGCAGCTGCAAATCAAATATGATCAGGTAAAGACAATGTTAGACAGCGTTTTGACAGAAGATTATGAATTCCTGTCCATAGTGCCGAGCCCAAAAAAAGAAGAATACAGAAATAAAATGGAATTCTCTTTTGGCGACGAAATGAAAGAAGGACCGTTATCTCTGGGAATGCACAAGAGAAACAGCTTTCGAAGTGTTGTCAGCACATGTTCGTGTTCTATCGTGGATGAAGATTTTCGACAGATTTTATGTCGCATTCTGGATTATTTCCAAGGAAATAGTCAGACATACTACAATAAAAGCACTAATATTGGCTATTTAAGATATTTACTGGTAAGAAAAGCAGAAAAAACGGGACAGATATTAATTAATTTAATTACCACCAGCCAGGGCACATTAAATAAAACAGAGTTTGTCGATTTAATCCTGAGCCTCAACCTGAAAGGGACCGTAAAATGCATTGCTCATTCCATATTTGACGGAATGGCCGACGTAGCAAGAGCCGATGAAACAAAAATCCTCTACGGCGAAGACAGAATAGTTGAAGAACTGCTGGGATTAAAATTCAACATTTCATCTTTCTCATTCTTCCAGACAAATTCTCTGGGCGCCGAAAAATTATATTCCATAGTCAGAGATTTTATCGGAACAACAAAAGATAAAGTCATCTTTGACCTCTATTCGGGAACCGGAACCATAGGTCAGATATTAGCCCCTGCTGCCAAAAATGTAACAGGCATAGAAATAGTGGAAGCAGCCGTCGAAAAAGCCAATGAAAATGCAGAACTCAACCGCCTTGACAACTGCACCTTCATAGCAGGAGACGTTCTTAAAAAAATAGATGAACTTCAAGACAAGCCCGACATCATAGTCCTTGACCCTCCCCGTGAAGGCATTCATCCGAAAGCAATCCAAAAAATAATAGATCACAAACCGGAAACTTTCATCTATATTTCCTGCAAGCCCACGTCACTGGCAAAGGACCTTCCATTTTTCCTGAACAGCGGCTACAAGGTGGAGAAAGTGCAGTGCGTGGATATGTTTCCGATGACAGGGCATGTGGAGACAGTCGTATTGATGTCAAGGGCAGAAGAATGAGTGTAAAAAAGGGCTTGATATAAAGGGGTTTCCGTGACTTTGAACTCATATTCAAACTGGGTTTCAGGTCACGGATTTTTTTATTGTAAGAACATATCCAAAACCCCGAAAATACAGGGTTGAGTGGACATTATTAGNNGCTACTGTAGAAGAAAAGATAGTAGCAAGCCGTTTCACCTTTTCCATTACTCAATTTAGAGTAATAAGCTGGTCTATACAATACTCTCGAGTATCGTTTTGGTAGGCAGAGAACTGTAAGTTTTACTTCAGTTATTTTATTGTAAAAACGCCAGTTTTATGATAGAATGATGACTATATAATGATAAGGAGATGCAATCGAAATGCAATTATCCAACAGTATTAAGATGCTTCGTCAAAAAATGCTTATAACGCAAGAAGATTTTGCTAAAGAATTGGGCGTCTCCCCATCGACTGTTAATCGTTGGGAAAAAGGCAAGGCGCGTCCTAATCTTACAGCAATGAAAAAACTTAAATCTTTTTGCTCAAAGAATGACTTGCCGTATGAAAAAATAGAAACCGAATGGCTTAGCCATTCTGAGGAGGAATAACGATGTTGAAAGAGACAAGCAAACAAGAATTGATTGGTGATCTTCAAAGACGGGTGCAAGATAAAATCCTTGAGCCAACAAATTTTAAATTACTTAAAAAGCTTATTGAGAAAGCAGATACTCTCGATGAAGCAATTATGATAGCGGAGCTTGGCACAACATACAAGCGCACTGGTTTTCACTTTGATAAAAGGCTCGAAAAAATGTCAAGTACAATTAAGTACTTCAAGAAAAATACACAGCTCTCATTCACTACAGATGAAAAGAAGATGCACCATAAACTAATAATAGGAGACAATTATCCTGCACTACTCAACCTACTTGTTGAGTACAAAGGCGCTGTTGATGTAATTTATATTGACCCACCTTATGGAAAAGATAGTATGGGTGAATTTGCCGAAACAAATTACGAAAATGCAATAACAAGAGATAATTTGCTTTCTATGCTTTATCCTCGTTTGTTATTGGCTAAAAAACTACTAAGCGATGAAGGATTGATTTTTTGCAGCATTGACGATAGAAATCATGCTTATGTCAAGGGACTTTTCGATGAGGTTTTTACAGAAAAGTGCTTTATTAATTCATTTGTCTGGCAGAAGAACTCAAGCGGTAAAACCGAAAAGGACAAATTCACAATTAATACTGAGTATATTTTGTTATATGCCAAAACCGATAGATATACACTACACGAAACATACAAGGAATTGGCTCAATCTTCTAAAGATGCATATTGTAAAGATGATAATGATGGAAGAGGGAAATATGCAACTGTAAGTTTACAAAAGCCTAAAAATCCTGGCCCTGAGACAACATATGATTATGTAGATAACTCAGGTAAGGTGTGGCCTTGTCCTCCAAAAGGCTGGAGAATGGTTAATAAAAAAATAAAAGCTTTAGAAAATGATAATAGACTATACTTTGAAGGCGATACCCTGAGAGTTAAGGATTATTGGAATGAAAGAGAAAACCCTGGTAAAAGAATAGATACCTTGTGGAATGATTTACCAGAAAATAGTTCTGCCAGCAAAGAACTAGAAAAAATCTTTATGGAGCGTGAATTATTTGACAATCCTAAACCAACAGAATTAATTAAGCGTTGCTTTGATATTGGGCCTAAAAATGCTATCGTATTGGACTTTTTTGCAGGTTCCGGTACTGCTGGGCAAGCAGCATTAGAACTAAATAATTCCGACGGTGGAACAAGAGAATTTATTTTGATTCAGAATAATGAACTTACAGATAAGAACCCAAACGGAATAGCATATGATATCACAACAAAAAGGCTTAAGCGTGTAATGACAGGTTCATGTTATGATGGAACAAATAGCTTTGATTGGATAAAAGATCATGCTCCTTTAGGTGATAATCTTGAAGTATATGAAATTGCAGAAGTTGCAAATTTTGAAGCTGCCGAAGGGAAAACTCCTTTTGATGTTATTGACGAGACATTGTATGGAGTAGATAAATTTACAACTATACAAAGAAAGATAGAATGGGTTTGCGATAATTTTGAGGTTACTCAAAGGCAATTGGAGGGAAACTAAATGCTTGCGGAAATCATAGAGCTTCAAAACGGAGCAGTCAACCAATTAATAGAAGCTATAAAAAAACAAAACAAAAGTTCTTATACTTTCAGAGCACCAACCGGAAGCGGAAAGACTTATATGATGGCTGATTTTATGAATAGAATGCTTGAACAAAATCAGAAGATTATTTTTCTTGTGTCTTCTCTTTCCAAAAGTGATCTTGCTCGTCAGAATTATGATAAATTTTGCGAATACAGAGATAAAAACAACTTTACCAATTTAAATCCATATTTGATAAACAGTGACATTGCAGGTGAAGAAAGGCTACATATTCCAAGTGATTATAATGTTTATTTACTTCCGCGAGATCTATACAAAGAAAACTCTCGCCTTATGCAAGGGCCTATGCTTGCATTCTTGACAGAAATAAAAATGATTGAGTATAAGGCAATCGTCTGGATAAAAGACGAATGCCACATAGCAACCTCTAACTTGGATGCAATCGCTCCAGTATATTTTGACACTATTGTAAACTTTTCTGCTACTCCAAAACTTTCTCGTGGACAGCATCCTGATGTTGAAATAACAGATGCAGAAGCAGAACAATGTAGACTCATTAAGACAGTTACTTGGGGCGATGAATCAAGTACAGTAAGGGATGCCATTGCAAAGTTTAAAGAAATAAAAACAAGCTATAGAAATTTGCTAAGTGTAAATCCGTGCCTAATAATTCAAATATCAAACAAAAATAAGGCAAATGAGGAAATTGAAAACCAAATTATGCCTGCCTTGAACGAAAATCCTGAATTAAAATGGATGCTCATTGTTAATGACCCAAAGGAATGCAATACAAATGATGTATTCAAAGCAAAAAAGTTACCTGTTTCACTGTGGAAGGATTATGCTAAAGGTAATTTGAGTGGAATTGATATAATTATATTCAAGTTAGTTATTTCTGAAGGATGGGATATTCCAAGAGCGTGTATGTTATATCAAGCAAGAAACTCTCGCAGTAAGCAACTTGACGAACAAGTAATAGGAAGAGTCAGAAGAAATCCTCGACTAATTGATTACGAGACACTATCGGATGAAGCAAAGAGCCTTGCAACAACAGCTTGGGTTTGGGGTATTGCTCCAGAAGATAAAGGCAAAACATATGGTGTTAAACTATATGATGAACAGTCCGATATTACCCAGAACATTAGAGTAAAGACAACTAAAATTAAGCCTTTGGCAGATAAAGAAAACTTTAATCTTACAGACTTTTTGTCCAGGCAGAAGCCGACACTTGCTCACAAAAGTATTTTTGAGGTAAACAGACAATTGCAATCTGTTGATTTTTCAGTAAAAAGCCTTATCTATGAGTATTCCGATACTTATACAAAATGGTGGGAATCCGTAGAACATATCTCTGAAATTGCAAAGGAAAGTAATCAGTATATGTGCGATTATTCACAGAGTATGGAGATTGGTAGTGAGGAGTCCTTTGCGACCTCAAGTTATTATCCGGTGACAGACAAGTTTGTTAATATTAGCAACTGGGTATGGAAACGCCGAGATGGAGCAGAGAGATTTTCCTTTGATAGTGATGCCGAAAGGGATTGGGCTGACATTCTAAAAGATATTTCGTCAAGAAGTATAGAGTCTATAAAAACCGGTAAGAAAAAAAGTAATCCCATTGCGGGTTCAGTCAATATGTTCGGTGAAGTAGAAAAAGATACGGTCATAAATGAAAAGGAAATATTCCTTTGGGGAAAGAACTATGTTCCTGAATCAACTGTTAAATTCGAGTATTATTTAGGAGCTTTGCACTCATCTTATCCAGATTTTATTATGAAGGATAAATTTGGAAGGATACACATCTTTGAAGTTAAAAGTGTGAATCAATCTGCTGGATTTACCTTTGACAATAATATATATATTGCTAAGGTCGCAGAACTAAAAAAATGTTATAAACAAGCTTCGCTTCTAACGGGTCATATGTTTTATTTGCCTATTTTGAGAGATGATATTTGGCGAATAACTTTGTTCAATAAAGGTGATGAGAAGACTTTAACAATTGATCAATTTCGAGCGTTTGTTAATACACAATAATTATTTTCATAAAATCCTTCCTTTTGAGTATAAAATACTTGAAAGGAAGGATTGATTATATTTTAGCAAAATTAGCAGCTGTATTGAATATATCAGATAATGATATTCCCATGTATAATGACTTAGTAACCTTCTTCAATCTTCTATAGTTTCTAAAATGTCTTCCAAGCGGCAATTCAAGGCCTTACAAATTTTAAGTAAGACATCGGTTGTGATATTCTCACCTTTACCTAATTTTGCAATGGAGGCAGCACTTACACCACTTAATTCTTTTAAGTCCTGTTTGTTCATGTTCTTGTCGATTAGCATCTTCCATAGTTTGTTATAGCTGATACGCATTTTGTGACCTCCAGTCTTTGAATCTATTTGATGCCCATCATCATCTTGTAATGCTGTTCTTGACTCATAAATTTAAATATCATCTCAAATGTTTCCCGGCTTTGAACTACATCGATGCAGTCATCTACATAATTCATTCCATCATTTATACCAATGGAATTTGCACTGATATAAGAAAGCATTGCGGATGCCATTTGAAATTGAGTAGTATCTACGCTGCCATCTTCTTTGTGAGAAATGAAGCTATCTTTATTATCGACTAAGATGCGTTTACGGAGTATTGCACCATCATATCCGCATAACTGTAAAAAGTAGTACTCAAGGATGCGACGAATAACATTCATCAATGGTATGGCAGACTTTACCTCTTTATACTCATCCCACAATGCAGCATAAGAATTCTGAACGGGATTAATATTTATTTTTTCTGTTGGAATATCTGGGTTCTGATCTTCGCATAGTCTAATAGNNACTTATTGTCGGCTTTACAGATCAGATAAAAATTAACATATTGATAGTGCCTTACTTGATTGTATGTAACTTCTCTATGAAAATAGGCATTGTGAGTTAGAATGAAGATTTGCTTTATAAAATTACCCTGAACAATATATTCTCTTTCCTCTGCATTATTTTCACAGATTTCAATCATTTCACGAATAAGAGCACTCACAATAAATAGAGAACTGCTATCCATACTAGAAACAGGATCGTCAATGACTACAATTTTATCTCTAAGACCACCGTCGGCAGTTTCACTACCACGAACAAGGTGATAGAAATAGAGGAAGGCTATAAAATTGCGTTCTCCTTCACTTAAATTTTCTGCGATACTTCCATTGGGGCGAATCACTTCATACACATTTGGTGTACCGACTTTTTCTCTAATACTAAATCCTTGAAATCCAGAATCACGCAAAAGTGTATTTACACTGTCGATGGTTGCCTTCGTGCTTACAATTTGTCTATTGAGATCTGAAATTTCACCCGTAATACGTTGAACAGCATTTTTGTTAGCAGTAATCTGTGTTGAAAAAGCATTTATTTCTTTTTCCAATGCTGTTTTGCTTGTATTATAGCGATTAATTTCATCTTTAACAGTAAAAGCAAGTAGCTCCCATACACTTATCTTACATTCAGCCTGTTTCTTTGGTTTAGCAGCAATGACAGCATTGTTTTCACTGATTAGTTTATTGAATCCATTTATGATGTCATTAAGTTCTTTAAGTGTAGGTTCGGTATCATCAATGTTAATAATTGTGGAAGGATCAGCAATTTTTTCTGAAATCTGCTGAAGGTTTGAGGAGATGATACCTTTTAAAGCCGCAAGTTTATCGTTGTATGGCACAATTTCGATTTCATGATAAAGGTCTTGTGGAACAGACTGTAGCGGAGCAAATATCTCATTTGCCTTCTGCTTATATGTGTCATAGAAATCCTTAAGTGCAATAGTATCGCTCTGGTACTGAGCATCAAAACAGGCTTTTATATTATCCTCCTNNTTTATCAGGAAGTTTCTGCTGACAGTATGGACACTTATTTTCGGGAGTTTCATGATATTGCTCATGACCTTGGCGAACCCAGGCAGTAGCATTTAATGCCTTGATAAATTCTGCAAATGGAGTGTTTGCACTACTAACAATTGATTTGCCAAGAATATCGATTCCATCAAGCTTATCAAGAGCAGAAGTATCAGTTATTATTTTAAACTCATCATATCTTTTGGAATCGGAGGCATAAGCAGCATCGTATAATCTTTTCAAAGCGACCCGGTCATGTTCTTTTGGAGTTTTAATCTCAAGGATGGCCTCTGCAAACTGATGTTTTCGTTTCTTGCCCGTTTGGGTTCCATCAAATGTCTCACGTAGGTCTTTTGTTTTATCCCAGCACTCATCTTGGAAGATAGAAAATAAAGCAGTGTTAGCTTCTTCTTTTTTCTTCTTTCCCTCGGTTGCAATACCTAAAGCTGTAGATGCCGTTTCTTTTTCTGTGGTTTTATCTTCAATCTGTTTTTGAATTTCAATATTAACTTCATTTACAGTAAAAACCCCAGGCATATTGTGATAATTCTGCAAATTAGCATTAATGAAGTCTTGGTTGTACACGTGGATGTTGTAATCTGTAGCTGACTTGCCTGTTCTCCAGGTTGTGCCATTATCGGCTTTTATGGCTTTTGCGACAGTAGATTTCCCAGTTCCATTATTTCCAAAGAAGAAATTCACAAGAGTAGGTTGAATGGAAACACCACAGTCTTTATATGTAGCATCGTTTAGAGAAATCTGTGTGATTTCAGAAGGTACTTTAGGTTGCATTGTACCGCCTCCCTTTCTTTTAAGTTGGTGCCAGAACGCTGATTCCGGCATCGGTTAATGCTTCAATGAGGTTAATTTTCTTTATTGTCCATCTGGTTGTATTTAAAGAAGTTATGGCTCTTGGACGTCCCATTCCTAGTTCGAAAGAAATCTCATTAATTTTTTGTTGTGGTATGAAGTTTAAATCTTTGTAATAAATCATGATTCCATTATCTTGGGTTCTTATTTCTCTTACAAGTCCATATATGGTTTGCTGTTCAGGGTCAGTCTTTCCCCAATAATCCGTATTTTCACTTGCAAATAGTGCAGGAAATGTCTTTATTTCCTCTATAGCTTCCGGTGTAAGAGTAGCCAATCTTTCAAATAAGTCATCAGATATAGTTCCCTTGACTAAAGCACGGTCTTTTGGAACAAGAAAATGATCATGCATAAATGTTTCGCCACTTATAACAAATAGGTTGTAGTAGTCTGTATTTATCTTTTGAGTTACATTTTCTCTTCTCCCATTAGGACTTCTATCTATGAATGTTAAATTATAATTAACTGTCTGATGAATATTATCAGCGTGGTCTATGTGGACATTTTTCTCACCATATTGATTAACAGTAGTAGGATTAGCAGGCACAATACTTGAAGATGCCTGTTGTAGTTCATTTTTCAATTACTACACCTCCTATTTATAAATTTAAAGTCTCTACTCGGTCTATGTGAATGTTCTTTTCTCCATATTGATTCACAATTGTGGGGTTATTCACTATCTGCGTTACGTTCTGTGTTGAAGCTCCAGCGGTGGCATCTTCTATAATAATCTCCGGTTCTTCTTCGTTTTCCGCAAAATCATTATAATCTTCTTTTTTAACAGCCATCATAAATACTGTTATTGGGCGGGTAACCCCACAACCTATATCACTTACAAAATTCCACTCTGAATGGGAAGATTGCCTAGTATGCCATGATTCAAATGTGCTACGACCAAGTGTATTGTTGTTACGGTTCAATAGGATATAATGTAGTACTCCTATAAGAAAGGGCTCAAATTCAATGTTTGAAACTTCGGATAGGGCAGACTTTGAAATGGAATCTCCATTACTACAAATATAGAATAAATCCTCATCTTTGATTTCCACATCTTGCTCAATCACATCGAGCAAAGCCTTTATAAGCCATTCTCTTTTTTCTGAATTCTCAACAATCAAATAGTCGTTTGCGAACTCCGACATTCTATCCAGGGTGTCGGAGTATTTGTTTTTTACAGCATTATCAAAGCTATTAATTGTGGAAACTTCATTGAATGGAATGTATGTACCGCCATTGTATTTACAGGACTTATATTCTGATGTGTTCTTCTTAAATGAATCGTTGTATGGGTCTACAGCTTGTCCTGTGACTACATAAATAAGGCCCTTCATGACATCTGTATCATTAAGGCCATCTGTGCCGCCTTGAAATTTATCTCGTGCTTTGCGTCTTAACCTTTTTGCTTGTAATAAAAGAACAAAAAAGGTGCCACCACAAAGATATGGAGTATTCTTTTTAGTCATCCATAGCCCCCCTTTTCAAAATAGTAACTATATCAACTAAAGTAACCGTTGAAGGCTCTTGCAGGTAACTGTATCTACTATAGGTTTAATAGTAGAGAGTAAGAGATTTCGAGAAATATACTGGAAATCTATAGCATATCCAGTATAGCAGAAAATTCTGTAAATTTCTACACTTTTCCGAAGTTTTTAAATGCGGTTGTGAATTTTTACTCGCAAAAATCGACTTTCTCTCTGAAAACAATAAATCTCAATGTCCAAGTGCGCATAAGGACGGCGGGATGCATAAGAGTTCAGAACACAGTGATAAAGACTGTGTTTGGAATGAAGATGCACCCACCGTGATTTCGTGCGCCCATTTTGAGGACAAGCGGAGTCTGTGGCCATCTTCACCACAGGCTCTTTTTGTATTCCGCCGCCCATGCCTGGACGGAAAGGAATACTTAATGAAGATTCGAGTTTTGTACGAAGAAAACATCAAAAACGGCCACAAGTTCTACACCACAATTGATATTCCGGATGATGATTACAGTATCATGCTGGATATCGACTATGAGCAACGTCTTGCAGTGGCAAAGCCAGAAAAGAAGGCAGAAGTAAAGCGTTGTGAGACTGTACAGGAAATGTTAGACCTTATGAACAGTAAGGAATATAACAACTGGCGCAGATTTCATAGGCATCTCGGTAAACCAAATACCCCATATCGCAAAGATGATGAAGCTGAGGATGAAACGGATGTAATGGATACTATTGCAGATGATTCACAGGAGGTTGAGCGTAATCTCCATTACGAACACGAGGCTGTTTGCCAATTGGTACATAAGGCTCTCGGTAAAAAGCAAGATTGGATAGATATGTTTATTGCAGTACGGATCGATGGCATGCCAATCCGTGATTATGCCCGCTCTATCGGCGCTGATGAAAACAATATCAGCCAAAAGCTAAAACGTGCAGAGAAAAAAATTAAAGAGTTTTTAGAAAACCATCAGATTTGACCTTTTCTCAAGGCTACCAGTTAGGAGGTCAAGATCTCCAAAAAATTATGAGGAGGTAATTCTGATGAGAGAATTAATACCTAAAGACAAATATGGTGTATTTGCCGACACCAAGGATACGGCAAGAGTAGATAGCTTGTTTGTTGCTGAGTTCTTTGAGAAGGAGCATAAGAATGTGCTGCGTGACATTGCAAAAATCACTGACCCTAATTCTGGTTTAAGTAAAGAATTTGCTCAGCTCAATTTTGAGCCGACCTCATACACGGATGGTTGGAACAGAAAGCAAAAGGCTTATGCCATGACCCGTGATGGTTTCACTATGTTAGTCATGGGATATACGGGACAAAAAGCAATGAAGTTTAAAGAGTTATACATTAAACGCTTTAATGAAATGGAGCAGTTTATTAAGACGCTTGTTTCAGCCCGTAAAGAGTTCCCTTTGCTGACAGACAACATTAAGCTACTTCACGAAAATCCCAAGCCATATCACTTCAGTAATGAATGCGACATGATTAACCGCATTGTTACCGGGATGTCTGCAAAGCAATTTAGAATAGCCAACGGTATCGAAAAGGGTAAAAGCATCCGTCCCTACCTATCCGATGAGCAGATTACGATGCTTGAAACTTTGCAGAAAGTGGATGTGGGTTTGTTAGTAGCTGTTCCGGACTATCAGCAGCGTAAGCGTCATTTGGAATGGTACAAGTTGAAGATGGAAGAAAACGCAAATTAAGGAGGGTAATTATTATGTTTTATGTGAAAGAAAAATTGAACGATACCATGGAGGTATCCATTGAAATAACAGATGAGAATGTATTTTGTCATTGCCCTATGTGTGGCACTGAGGTGTCAGTAGACATTGCAGAAATTTTAAGTGACGGAGAGAGCGATCTATTTGGCACGGCAGTATTTTGTGATGAATGTGGCAAGAAGGTTAGAGCTGGAGGTAGACGTTATGAGCATAAATAAATTCAATTCAGAAGGATATCATGATCCGACTCCCCATGAAGCACTTACCAATGTAACCCGTGAGGAAAAGGCAGCAGTAAAAGCTGCCTTCAAGCCTCTTGTCTATATCTGCTCTCCCTTTAGCGGAGATATTGAAAACAATAATAAGCGGACACGGGAGTTCTGCCGTTTCGCATTAGAAAAAGGAAATATCCCTCTCGCTCCCCATCTTATGTTTCCTCAGTTTATGGATGACAGCAATGAGAAAGAGCGTGACCTCGCTATTTTCATGGACATTATCTTAATGGGAAAATGCCAAGAGGTCTGGGTTTTAGGTGATGTTATTTCAAGGGGTATGAGTATTGAAATTGAAAAAGCAAAGAAACGCAGACAGCCGGTTAGGTATTTCAATAAAGATTTTGAGGAGGTAGATGCTCTATGAGTGAAATAAAAGCAATACAGACCAAATATAAAGGTTACCTCTTCCGTTCAAGACTTGAGGCTCGCTGGGCGGTATTCTTCGATTGCTGTGGTGTTGAATATGAGTATGAACCCGAAGGCTATGACCTAGGAAACGGTTTGATGTATCTTCCGGATTTTCTTCTTCATGGTGTAGATGGTAGAGATGGCGGTGACCTTTATGTTGAGGTTAAGGGTCAGATGACCGAGGACGATGCGAAGAAGATTAACCGTTTCTACGAGTTAGGGAAAGAAGATCCTGATGCTTACGGAAAGTCCAAGACCGCAATCCTTGTGGTTGGCAATATTCCAAGTGGTGGGGATATTGACGATATCCTTTGGTGCATTGAAGGTGAAGCTTATGCAAACAACGGAGATTGGCCTAATAGCTACAATTTTGAGACCATTGACGGTGACCACTTTGCTGCATATCCGGGAATCAACAAGAACGGTAAGTTCGAACTCTTTGGTGATGATTCTAACTACCTCTGCGATATGGATGATGCGGCAACAGAGAAAGCTTACCGTATTGCCAGGCAGGCAAGGTTTGAGCATGGGGAAAGACCTCATTTGAAAGGAGGGTTCTAAATGCGAGAATTAGCGATTGCCTATGGGAACAATCGGCAGGCAAAGAAATGGGTCAATAAGACCACCTCTTTTGATGAGTTGAAAGAAAGGTTGAAAGTTACTATCCGAACAACGGAATCTGCCGAAGAATATGCCAAGTTCAGCAAGGCACAAAAGGATAATGCGAAAGACCATGGAGGTTTCGTTGCAGGTGCGTTAAAAGGCGGTCGTAGAAAAATTGACACTGTGGAGCTACGTTCTATGGTTGCCCTGGATGGAGATAGGATAGATAAAACTTTTCTTGAAAACTATGAAACCAGCACACCTTATACCTCTGTTCTTTATACAACACATAGCAGTACTGATGAAAACCCAAGAGTCCGTCTTATCTTTCCTCTTACAAGGGATGTGACTCCGGAAGAGTTTGTAGCGGTTTCAAGATACTTGGCACAGATGCTCGGCATTGATTATTTCGATGAATGTTCCTATCAGCCGAATCAGCTGATGTACTGGCCGTCCACTCCGTCAAACGGGAGTTTTGTATATAAGGAAGTAGATAAGAATTGGCTCAACCCGGATGAAATATTAAATGCTCACCCTGAATGGACAGATCCTACGAGGCTGCCGACTTCATCCAGGGAGAGCAAGGCAAATACAGTAGCAAATCAGAAGGTGCAAGACCCTCTTGAGAAGGACGGCATTGTCGGACTTTTTAACAGGGTTTATTTCCCTATATCAAAAGCAATCGAAGCGTTTCTGTCTGATGTATATGAGCCGACAGAAAACGAGAATAGGTATCACCTTATCGAATCAAGCAGTATTGCAGGTGTTGAAATTAAAGAAGATGGCAAATTCGTATACAGCCATCATGCCAAGGACTCGGCATACCTTAAACTCTGCAATGCGTTTGACATCGTGCGTATCCATAAGTTCGGTGACGATGATGATAAGAAGTCCTTTAGGGATATGTGTGAGTTTGCCATGCAGGTTGATAAAGTAAAAGTCCTTGCTGCAAACGAGCGACTTGCGTTAGCTGAGGTGGATTTTTCTGCAGACGGTGATGACTGGAAAACTAGGCTTAAATATCAACCCAAGACAAGCTTACTTGAAAACAGCGTGTACAACTTAAACCTTATCCTAAATAATGATTCGGATTTTGCGAATTTTGCATATAACGAACTGGCAAACCGTATTCAGGTCACAGGTCCACTTCCCTGGGAAAGACCGGAGGGCAACAAGTTCTGGCGAGATGCTGATACAGCACAGATTAAGTCCATTATTGATATACGCTACCTTCCTTTTTCAAGCCGTAACCATGATGTGGCATTTACCAAAATTGCTGATGATAGACGTTTCCATCCTATACGGGATTACCTTGAATCCCTTCCTGCATGGGATGGAACAAAACGTGTAGAGGATGTTTTTATCAAATATCTAAAGGCTGATGATACCGAGTATATACGCACAGTCACCAGAAAGACATTTGCAGCGGCTGTTGCACGCATCTATGTTCCCGGTATTAAGTTTGACTGTGTTCCCGTACTTGATGGTGATCAAGGCATAGGAAAAAGTACTATAGTTAAAGATCTTGTAACCGCAGATTACTATTCTGAAACCCTATCCCTTACCGATATGGATGACAAGTCTGGGGCTGAAAAATTACAAGGGTTCTGGGTGGTTGAAATCGGAGAACTTGCCGGGATGAGAAAAGCGGATATAGAAAAGGTTAAAGCATTCCTCTCAACCTCAGATGATAAATACCGACCATCCTATGGCAAAGTTGTGGAAAGCCATCCAAGACAGTGCATCGTCATTGCAACGGTTAACGGTGAGCGTGGATATCTGCGCGACATCACAGGTAACCGCCGTTTTTGGATTATTAAGGTGCATCAGAAAAAACAGAAAAAGACTTGGAGTTTTACAGAGGAATATAGACAGCAGTTTTGGGCTGAAGCAAAAGAAATATGGAAGTGCGGCGAAAAGTTGTATCTCGAAGGTGACATTTTAGAAGAAGCTGAAAAGGCGCAAAAGGGTGCGATGGAAACTGATGAGCGTGTCGGCATGGTGGAAGAGTACCTTAATACGCCTTTACCTGCGGACTGGGATGATATGGATTTGTTTGCGCGCCGTAACTACTTGAACGGCAGTGAGTTTGGAGGTACCCAGCATATAGGAACTATTGCACGTACGTCAGTAAGCAATGCAGAGATATGGTGTGAATGCCTAAATCATAGTCTCCCTGACTTAAAAACTACGGATAGCTATCAGATTGCAGCACTCATGGCTCAGATTAGCGGATGGGAGCGAACCACTAATATCAAGCGTTTGCCGATTTACGGCAGGCAGCGTTTGTACCAGAAAACTACTTAAGCGTGACACACACAACACAACTTTTTCCCTTATATTCAAAATGGTTTTTTATAAATAAGGGAGTTAAATCCTGTGAGCGCACACCCGCGTAAGTATATATAGGGAAAGGTTGTGTACTTTGTGTCCTTGTGTCAGATGGGAGGTTAAAAGTGAGTGAAAAATATATAGAGCAAAAACTGGTAGCAGCAGTTAAAAACATGGGAGGCATTGCTCCGAANNGTTTGTAAGTCCAGGATTTAATGGTATGCCGGACCGCCTTGTACTACTTCCTATGGGTAGAATCGCATTTGTTGAATTAAAAGCACCGGGCAAAATGATGCGTCCCCTACAAGTAAGGCGAAAAAGACAACTGGAAGAGTTAGGGTTTTCGGTTTACTGCATTGATGACGTAGAACAGATTGACGAAGTGTTACGAACGATGGGAGGTGATGCCGAATGAAGTTCATACCACATGATTATCAGCAGTATGCGATTGATTTTATCAAGAGCAAGCCAATATCTGCAATATTCCTTGATATGGGCTTAGGTTAGGAAAAACGGCAATAACTCTTACTGCATTGTTTGACCTATGTCTTGATAAATTTGAAATAAGAAAGGTTCTTGTGATTGCACCATTAAGAGTTGCATCTCAAACATGGCCTGCGGAAATAAAAAAGTGGGATCACCTCAAAGGCTTATCTTACTCTGTGGCTGTAGGAACGGAAAAAGATAGAATCAATGCCCTTATGAAAAGAGCCACCATTTATATCATTAATCGTGAAAATGTAGACTGGCTTGTCAACAAAAGCGGTATTCCCTTTGACTTCGATATGGTTGTCATCGATGAGTTATCTTCTTTTAAGTCCTATGGTGCAAAGCGATTTAAAAGCCTTCTGAAAGTAAGACCATCTGTAAGAAGAATTGTAGGTTTGACGGGAACACCTTCAAGTAACGGACTTATGGATTTATGGGCAGAGTTTCGTGTCCTTGATTTAGGTCAAAGACTTGGAAGGTACATAACCCACTACCGTAGCGCCTACTTTGTACCAGATAAGCGAAATGCTGAGATTATCTTTTCATATAAGCCGTTGCCAGGTGCTGAAGAAAGGATATACAACCAAATATCTGATATTACGATTTCTATGAAGTCAGCAGATTATCTCAAAATGCCTAAATGCATCACAAATGAAGTACCTGTGTATCTGAGTGAAAAGGAATGGAGCATTTATTCTGATTTCCGAGATGAGATGGTAGCAAATTTAGGTGATGAGGAAATTGATGCGGTAAATGCGGCAGTTCTTTCCGGCAAACTCCTGCAGATGTCCAACGGAGCTGTCTATGATGATAAAAACAAGGCACATTTGATTCATGACAGAAAGCTTGATGCCTTGGAGGACCTAATCGAAGGAGCAAACGGAAAACCGGTGCTTGTTGCCTACTGGTATAAGCATGACCTGGAGCGTATCCAGAAGAGGTTTCCCGTTAGGCAGATTATCACCCCTAAAGATATAGAAGATTGGAATGACGGCAGTATTCCAATCGCTGTTATCCATCCGGCAAGTGCAGGACACGGTCTTAATCTTCAAAACGGCGGTTCAACCCTTATATGGTTTGGACTTACCTGGTCTTTGGAGTTGTATCAGCAAACCAATGCCCGCCTTTACAGGCAAGGTCAAAATGAAACGGTTGTGATTCACCACATTATTGCCAAAGACACCATAGATGAAGATGTAATTGTAGCACTTACCAGAAAAGAAAAAACTCAAGCCTCCTTAATTGATGCTGTTAAGGCAAAATTGGAGGTGGTGCGATGACCGACCCTTATGAGCAACTTGCAAATGCCATTATCCTGCAAGCTGTCAAGGATTATAGGGACGCATTAAAGAAACTGAAAAAACGTCCCCGCTATGAGCCTGCGAAGGACATGATATCTGAGGTGGAGAGGTTCTTCCATTCTGATTGGTATAGAGAACTTACCTCTGTTGATGGGAATTTCCTAATCAAAAATTTAAGATCGGAGGTAAGAAGATCATGAAAGTAAAGGAATATTTACACCAGGCTTATAGGCTTGATAAAAGAATACAATCTGACATCGAGGAAATGGAGTGCCTCAGAGAAATGGCNNGGCAACAAGTGTATCATCACCAAGCTGGGATGAGAAGGTGCAAACTTCACGAAGTACAGATGCAAAGTTTGTAAGATGTTTAGAGCGGATTATAGATTTGGAAAGTAAAATAAATGCTGAGGTGGATAACCTTGTAGCACTCAAAGAGCAGATAAGGTGTGTTATAAACGAGGTTGCAGACACGGATGAACGCATGGTCTTACGCTATCGGTATGTGCATAACTTCACCTGGGAGCAAATCGGTGATGAACTCAATGCCGATAGAACAACAGTTTATAGGTGGATCAATGCAGCACTTAACCATGTAACTCTTCCTGAAAATCCTATAAAAATATAGTTTGCACATTCTGCAACACTTTGCAACAAGATACCACAGTTGCATTTATGTTATTATATAATCAGCGAAATAGAACGGATGCCAAGCCTTGTGGGTTCGTCCTGCAGGGCTTTTTCTATGCCCAAAAGCGAGGTGAAATGATGCCCTACAAACCAAAGCGTCCTTGTGCTTATCCCGGCTGCGGTCGGCTTGCTGAACGTGAGCAATACTGTGCCGAGCATCAAAAGGCAATGGACAAACATTACAACCAATATGAACGTGACCCTGTCTCCAACAAACGATACGGTCGTGCTTGGAAACGCATCCGTGACCGCTACATTAAGTCGCATCCTCTTTGTGAGGAGTGCGAGAAACAAGGAAGTCTCACTCCAGCTGAAGAGGTACACCACATCCTCCCGCTCTCCAAAGGCGGAGGCAACGAGAAGAGCAATCTCATGGCTCTTTGTAAATCCTGTCACTCAAGGATTACTTCCAAGAGCGGTGACCGGTGGGGGCGGTAAAATCTCTAAAACTTTTTAAAGCGGACAGCGGCGTGGGGATTCGTGTGAAAAAATGCGGTTTCAAACGAGGGAATAGCCCCCTCCCTGCAAAGTGAGGTGATTATATGGCAAAAGACGGTACAAATCGAGGTGGCTCTCGTGTCGGTGCAGGTGCAAAAAAGAAACCACTGGCTGACAAAATCGCCGAAGGAAATCCGGGAGGCAGAAAACTGACTGTGATGGAATTTAATGATACTGCAGACCTTAATGGCCTTGAAATGCCCGAGCCAAATAAAATGCTTGAGGCTATACAAAAAGACGGCAAAGCACTGGTTGCTGGAGAAATCTACAGAAACACATGGCAGTGGCTGAATGAACGCGGATGTGCTGCCCTCGTTTCACCACAGCTTTTAGAACGCTATGCCATGAGCGTGGCTCGCTGGATTCAATGTGAAGAAGCGGTCACTGAATATGGCTTTTTAGCAAAACATCCTACCACGGGTAACGCTATTCAAAGTCCATATGTGGCAATGGGTCAGAATTACATGAGCCAAACCAATCGTCTGTGGCTGGAGATATTCCAGATCGTCAAGGAAAACTGCACTGGTGAATACAGTGGTACCAATCCACAGGACGATGTAATGGAACGTCTGCTCACGGCAAGGCGAGGAAAATAAATAAGATAGGAGAAAAACATGATTACTTATAAAACAGCAGAAAGTGTATGTGCTGGACATCCGGATAAACTTTGTGACCTCATTGCTGATAATATTCTGGATGCTTGTATGCGTAAGGATAGAGCTTCCCGCGTGGCCTGCGAGGTCATGGCTACTAAAGGCAAAATTATCGTGGCGGGCGAAATCACCTGCAGCGGTAAAGTGGATATCCGATTCATCGTAAAAAATGTACTTCGAGAGGTCGGATACAATCCATGGAAGTTTACAGTATTTGTGTTTGTGCATCATCAAAGTGCAGACATTGCATCGGGTGTAGATACTGCACTTGAAGTGCGAAATGGTATTACTGACCCCTATGGTTCTATAGGAGCCGGGGACCAAGGTACGGTTTACGGTTATGCAACTAACGAAACCAGTAAGAACCTGCCCCTCCCACTTGTACTTTCTCATCGTATCGTAAAGCGCATTGATGATTGCCGTAAAGGAAAACTCATTAAAGGAATTCTACCAGATGGCAAAGCACAGGTAACAGTGGAATATGAGGATGGTAAGCCCAGACGTGTAAAAACGATTGTAGTTTCAGTCCAGCATGATAAAGACAAAACTCAGGAAGAACTGAGTTCGGATATACGAAATAATGTACTTTGGCAGTGCTTTGAGGATTTCCCATTTGATGATGGTACTGAAATCCTTATTAATCCTTCAGGCAGATTTGTCGAAGGTGGCCCCGCTGCCGATACAGGCTTGACAGGTAGAAAAATCATGGTTGACACCTATGGTGGTCTTGCATCCCACGGTGGAGGTGCCCTTTGTGGCAAGGACCCAACTAAGGTTGACCGAAGTGGTGCCTACATGGCACGGTACATTGCAAAGAACATCGTGTGGAGCGGTCTTGCAGAGAAATGTGAGGTCGCTCTTTCTTATGCCATCGGCAAGGCAAATCCCGTGGCGGTAGCAGTCACTTCATTTGGCACGAGTAAATTAACGGATGAACAACTCACGGGAATTGTGCAGGAGGTTTTCAACCTTCGGCCTGCCGCCATCATCGAAAAGCTGCGTCTGCGTACTGCCATATATGATAACACGGCGGTATATGGACACTTCAATTCATGTCTCTTTCCGTGGGAGGACGTGGATAGCTATAAGGAACTGAGAAAGGCAGCTGATAAATATGCTGATTGAAAAGATACCGGCGGCAAAGCTTAACCCCGCTTCATATAACCCACGAAAAGACCTGAAGCCCGGTGACAAGGAATACGAAAAGCTCAAACGCTCTATTGCTGAGTTTGGCTATGTGGAACCGGTCATCTGGAATAAGACCACCGGCAACGTGGTCGGAGGTCATCAACGGTTGAAAGTGCTGCTCGACCTTGGTCAGATAGAGGTTGATTGCGTAATCGTGGAGCTTGATGAAAAGCGCGAAAAAGCACTTAACCTTGCACTTAATAAAATACAGGGCGATTGGGACGAAACAAAGCTGGCATCGCTCATGGCGGAGTTTGACGCATCCACGTTTGATGTATCTCTCACAGGATTCGATGCCGACGAGGTAGACGCGCTCCTAAATAAATTTTACTCGAAGGAAGCCATACAGGATGACTTCGATGTGGACAAAGAAAAGGAAGCCATCGAGGCCGCTGGCGAAACACGGACGCATACGGGAGACATCTGGTTGCTTGGACAACATCGGCTTTTGTGTGGCGATAGTACCNNACCTCTCCACCCTACGGTGTCGGAAAAGAATATGAAAAAGCCGGGATCGAACCGTGGTTTGAAACGATGCGCCCCGCTATAAAGAACATCTGTAAAAACGCAGACATTGTCTGTTGGAACATCGGAGACCTATATGCCACAGGTACCCAGTTTATTGAACCAACCGAAATGTATAGCATTGGGCTGTTTGCTGACAACGGCTTTCGTCCTATCTGGATTCGCATTTGGAAAAAGCAAGGCATGAATTTCGGTAATTCACCCTATCACCTTGTCACAAATAAACCGGTGCAGCAGTACGAGTATATCACGGCGCTGGCTGCGCAGGAAACTGATGAATACAACGACCAAGAGTTTGCCTGGGTTTCGGCATTCGCCGGCCATTCCTATAAGTTTGTTAAGCGGCTCACCAAGGATGAGCGTAAAAACTGGGGCTACGCCGGTATCTGGGAAATATCTACTGTGCGAGCCAATAAAGATCACCCTGCTATGTTTCCAGTTGAGTTGCCGTGGCGATGCATTAAAATGCATTCTGACCACGGCGGTGTGGTACTTGAACCTTTCGCGGGTTGTGGAACGACGCTCATCGCCTGTGAACAGACCGAACGCAGGTGCTATGCGATGGAAATTTCGCCGGTTTACTGTGATCTCATCGTAAAGCGCTGGGAGACATTCACTGGCGAGACCGCCGTAAAACTGGAGGCTTGATATGGATATTCAGAAATTATCAATTGAGAAATTAAACCTTTCAGCATACAATCCGCGAAAAGACCTTAAACCCGGTGATGCTGAATATGAAAAGCTGCGCCGCTCCATTGAGGAGTTCGGCTATGTTGAGCCTATCATCTGGAATAAACACACGGGCAATATTGTCGGTGGCCATCAGCGCTACAAGGTACTGGTGGAGCTCGGATATACCGATGTGGACTGCGTTGTACTGGATATCGACGAGCAAAAGGAAAAAGCCTTAAATGTAGCGCTTAATAAGATATCAGGCGAGTTCGATATCCCACTTTTAACAGATCTATTAAAGGACATTGGTGCGAGCGGCTTTGATGTATCCCTTACGGGCTTCGATGCAGCAGAGATAGATGCGCTGTTCAAAGATAGNNAGCGTAATCGGAGGCATCAAAGAGGATGATTTTGACGAGCCATTACCTGAAACACCAGTTTCCAAGCAGGGAGACATCTGGCTGATTGGACGGCACCGCCTTATCTGCGGCGATGCTACAAAAGCGGAAACATATAAAAAGCTGCTGGACGGTCAGCAAGTAAATCTCGTGATTACGGACCCGCCATACAACGTGGACTATAAAGGCACTGCGGGAAAACTGAAAAATGACAATATGGAAAGTACCAAGTTCCATGAATTCTTGCTCTCAGCATATCGGTGTATGTATGATGCGCTAGTAGATGGTGGTGGGATTTATGTTTTCCACGCTGATCGTGAGACAGTCAATTTCAGGACAGCATTTACGGAAGCAGGCTTCTTCTGTCATCAGACTTGTATATGGATAAAGAATACACCGGTCTTGGGGCGCTGCGATTATCAATACAACCATGAACCTATTCTAGTAGGCTGGAAGCCAACAGCCGGTCACAACTGGTACGCCGACCGTAAACAGCGCACGACATGGGATTTTGACCGGCCAACCAAGAGCAAACATCATCCTACAATGAAACCTGTGGCACTGTGTGCATATCCGATTATGAACAGCTCGCTGACAAACAACATTGTGCTTGACCCATTCGGGGGCAGCGGCAGTACTCTCATTGCCTGCGAGCAGACAGGACGCATTTGCTATACGATTGAGTTGGATGAGCGTTATGCCGATGTTATCGTGAAACGGTACATAGAGCAAAAAGGCTCAGATACCGACGTTTTCCTTATGCGCGATACACAAAAAACTGCATATATAGATGTCAAAAAGTCTGTAGAATAACGCTTGCTATTCTACAGATTTTATGGCTCTATATGACCTGCGTAGAACGCAGAAAGGTGGTAAGTGCGTGGAACAAAACACATTTGAAATCAGGTATAACGTCACCGGCGCTGAGCG
>DMJQ01000128.1 GCA_003457065.1 Clostridiales bacterium | reverse complement strand
TTTACACAAAACTTGAAATGGTCTCAAATTTTTATGACAAATATAAAAGCCCCAAATTAAGATGTAATTTGAGGCTACATAGAGAGACTATCTTAATAAATTATTTTTGGGACAGCCCGCTTTCTTATTACTTAGTGATTACTGCACCAAACAAGATCCGTCTCTTAATCCTAAACCGTTTCCTAATCCACTACCACCCTGGGATCTGCCAAATGCTCTTCCATGACCATTAGATCCAAATCCTTTACCTTTGCTTTGACCGTCTCCCATCATGCCACCGAAGCCTGCTCCATACTGCTGACCAATTTTCGCCTGGCCTGTTCCGTCACAAGTAGCCTGATTTTCTTTCAAAGTTGGGATTATCTCATCTGCTTTTTCTTGTGTCAATGTTCCTTCAGCAATTCTATCTTTAAGAATTGCAATTTTTCTTTCCAACATTGCTGCCTGGAATTCTTCTAATAAATTATAATTTTTTGCTACACCGCCATAAGTGATTCCATTTTGTAATTTTTCCTCTGTCACTTGATCAACTGTTCTTCCGGTTACTTGTGCCGCAGTTTCTGAAGGTGTTCCATATGCTGATGATGCAAATGCTGTAGCGGAAGTTGCTCCTACTGCCAAAACCACTGCTCCTAATACTGCTAATCTTTTTAAACTTGTCATTTTAATGACCTCCTTAGATTTATTTTATATACCCAATATAACCCCGGTTTATGACGAAAGTATGTTTTAAATATAGTATTTTTATGGAAGTTTATAAAACAATTTATAAACATAACTTTTAAAAATATGGATTTCTAATTTTTCAATAGTCTTTCCTCGTAAATTCAATTTTACCAAAATGAATAGTCTTTTGTTATTTTATTATTTGGATTTTAAAGTCCATATTTATTTTTGTAACTTATTAACCAACTATCATTTGATTTTATTGCTTCGTGATTTGAATTTTAAAAGACNNTATTAAATTATGATAATAAAAAAACATACCGTATTATATTTATCTAAATATTGGTGCACTTGGTTATATGTTACGAATTAATTTGTTCATTTTGTTTTTGCTATTATCTAAATAGACATCTGAAATTGTAGATATTGGACAAATTGTACACCATGTACGAGGCTTATAAACTAATGCAAGTATTAAGCCTAATGTAGTAGTGGTCATCATCATAGAATAAAAACGATATGACAAATGGGTAATCCAAGGCAATATATTATTGAACTCAATAATCTGTATCATATAAAGATGAATTCTAAAGACAATTAAATATCTTAATTCTTCTAAAGGTATCATTGAACCAACAGCAACTTTGATAGTTGATAGTGTTATGAAAATTAAACTTATTCCGAAATAAGACAGAACAATCCATTTCATTTTGCCATTAATAAAAAACATTGGCGTTTTTCTTGAAGTTTTGCTTGTTGCTTTTCCTGCTTTTGTATATAAATTAGCTCTTGGGCAATAACCTTGGCAATAAGTTTTTTTATTTGTTTTAACCAATAAATATAAAGGAAGTAACATGCATATAAAACCTAATAAAGCAAAATGTATGTTAACAAACCCAAGAGCAAAATAAATAAGTGTTATAATAAATAAATATTTATTATTTTTTAAATTTTTTAAGAAACTATTCATTTATCCCCCTAAAATATAATTATAAATTAATAATATATTTTTTACAAGACTATTTCTGTGATTAAATCACTAAATTAAGTTTATTATATGAACTTATTGCAGACATGGACTTGTGTCAATAGAGTNNTTAACTTTTTTATGACACTATGCAGCTGCTTCATGAGCAGTAGTTATTTTAAATTCTTAATTTCTTCTATATTCATTTAATTCCTCCTGCGAAATGTAATATCAACTTTTTGTAAAAATACTATGAATTATCCGTTACTGCAACCTATTAAATAAAATAGATTTACTTAATGTGATGTCCTGTAACAATTCATATGGTATTAACATAAACTGATAATGTAAGTTAACTTTTTATAGGGAGGTATTAACCATGATATCAAGCATTAACTTTATAAAACAATCCTTAGGTTTACATTTGTTTTTTGCAAGGATTATGAAAGAACACTCATTTTTCCTTGAAGCGGCGTTTACACCGAGGGATATTAGCTTTACCCAACAAGCAGATGCTTTTCGCAGGGAATTTGATGGGCTTCTAGGAGAAGCTATTTTTCTTTCAAACGGTGTTGTTAATCCTGGGGTTCTTGAATCTGGTGAGGTAATTACACCTTTTACTTTGAATGCAGAAATTGCAACCACATATTTTACAGGGGTACAGATACCAACTCAACTGACGCAGGCAGAAGCAGGTATAGTTGGCGGGGATATAATAGCAACTAACCCTATGCTTGAACAACAGGTATACGCGCTTAACCAAAGAGCAATAAATGAAACTGATGCGTTAATACAGTTTAAAACTAATATTTTATCTAATGTTTTAAGCTGCAAAATGTTTACATCTAATTATCCTTTGTTGATCTTACACATAACTCGTGAGGCAGAATTATATCTTCTACAGCTTAGAAGACTTCAAAACAAGGAAGAGATATGTCTGGAAAGAGAAGCCTACGAATTAGAATTTTTCTGGAACAGGCAAATGGCAGAACATGCTAAGTTTATTCGGGGATTGCTTGATCCAACAGAGGACAATTTGATCAGTCAGGCTAATAATTTTGGAAATGAGTTTGATCAATTAACAGCAGAGGCAAAGGCAGCAATGGATGTCACCGCTCCATTGTCTAAAGTTACAGACGAAAGCTTAAAGGNNAAGGCAACTGAGGATTTACGGAACTTCAAAGCGCAAGGCACGCAGGGTATACTTGCATGTAAAATAAAATCAGTCATTATACCGCTGCTGGGTGATCATGTCTTACGTGAAGCGAATCATTATCTGCGGCTACTTAAAATGTTTGAAAGAAGTTAATAAAGCATCTGAATTTTATCCTCTTTTTTGGCAAAAAATAATAGGTAAAGTTATTATTTATTTGTAAGAAAGAGTATGTCAGTTAAAAAGATGAGCAGCAATAGTGACAGTAAATGTGTTGTTAATACATATCACTATTATACATCCGGTGACCAATGCACTGCTGAAAAAATAGAAGTACAATCAAAGAAGGCATCTAATTTAAAGGATATTGATTGTACAACATTTATACCTTTTTTAGGAGCCTGTTAATATCATTTCAAAGAGCCTAAATGGTTTTTAAGTAAATATTAAGGTGTGTTTTATGTTTTATCCCTTGAATGGAAAAAGCTTACCCTATTTTTACTAATATTAGAGTAAGCTTTTTATATTTACACTTATACTTGTGGCATCGATGTTTTTTCCACGGGCACTTCGCTGCATGGGATAACCAGTTCACTACCGGTAGGGATAAATGCACTTCCTTTAATATTTGATTTGCTAAGACCAAATAGAAAGGAAGTGTAGTGTGAAAAATAGTATGCATGAAGTAAAAATAGGTATACTTAATAAAGGCTTAAGATAAAAATTTTACTACTATTTACAACCTAACCAGTAATCTATATCTTAATGTTTTTCACTATTCTTTCTTACTCCACATGAGTAGTTGTATAACCAAGCAGCAAGTATTACAAATATTCCCAAACTTATCAGATTCTTTAGAGCTTCATTTGTAATAACACCGGCAAGCAGGTCCATTTTTATATTCAGTGCAGCAAATAAACCGATTACTATACCCGTAAGTGCATCTCCGGCAACAAGACCGGAAGCAATTAATGTTCCTCTTTCAACAGCTGCATCCAGATTATGTTCATCTTTTTTAAATCTGATTTCTACAAATTTACGTATAAGCCCGCCAAAGAAAATTGCACTGTTTAAAGATATTGGTAAATAAATTCCCAGAGCAACTGCTAAAATAGGAAGACCTGCAAGGGCGCAAAATAATGCTATTACAGCTCCTATGATTACAAGAGTCCACGGAAGCTGACCTGTCATAATACCCTCAGCAATCAGTCTCATGAGGGTTGCCTGAGGAGCTGTAACTTGTTTAGAGCCTATTCCATAGGCACTGTGTAAAAGCAATACAGTAGCTCCTGCAATAAATGAAGCTATAGATAATGATAAGAACATACCATGTTGAATATGTCTGGGACTGCCGCCTATGATATATGTGGCCTTTAAAGACTGTGCCACCCCTCCTGCAACGGCTATTGCAACACATACTACTCCGGCTGCCAGCAATACTATTCGCATGCCATCAGTACCGGTAGCTCCCATAGCCTTATATACGGAAGCAATAACCAGAAGTGTTGCAATGGTCATACCGGAAACAGGGTTATTACTTGCTCCTATTACTCCAACCATTCTGGCTGAAACAACCGAAAAGAAAAAGGAGAAAAATACGATTAAAACAGCACCCACCGGACCGACTCCTATTGACGGAATAAACCAAGTCAGCAAGAATCCTAATATGGCAGCTGCCATTACCCATATTATAGATGGATGCTCATTTATTCTATCAAATGATTTTTCACCTTTTCCAAGACCACTCATAGCTTCTTTAAAGGAATGGATTATAGTCGGAAAAGATCTGGCTAATGAAATAAATCCTCCCATAGCTACTGCGCCTGCTCCTATATATTTAATATAGTTAGACCAAATCTCTGTAGCCGTCATTTCTGAAATCAGCATGGTTGAGGGGAATATGGGTATCTGTGCATACGATCCGAAAAACTTGATCAGTGGAATAAAACCGAGCCATGCTACGACAGAACCTGCAAACATCAGTATTGAAGTGCCTGTTCCAACAATAAATCCAACTCCCAGAAGCGATGCCAAGGTATCCATTCCTATCATAGTACCCTGATAAGCTGCTATAATATAAGCAGTTGTCTCATTCCATAAACCAAGTGCCCCGGAGAAAACCTTATACCCAAAACCTACCCCAAGACCCTTTAATACAGATTTAAACCCTCGACCTCCTTGATTGGCATTTACCAAAACTTCTGCCTGAGCCATAGATTCAGGATAAATTAAGTTTCCNNCTATTAATATAATAGCAGGCAATACGAATATAATACCTCCGGCTATAGATTCACCTACTGCAGCCAGAGATGCCACATAGTTTGCTTCAAGTATACTGTTTCTTTTAAATAAAGTTTTTAAGAATCCCGTTGCAAGAATTGCTCCCGGGATACCTGCAGAAATAGTAAGCCCTACCTTAAGTCCCAGGTATGTGTTTGCTGCTGCAAATATAACTGCAAATATAACACCCATAACAATTGAGTAACTGGTTGCTTCAGGCATGGCTTCAGTTGAAGGAATGAATGGAGTATAATCCTCTCCTTTTACTCCGCCATATGCCTGTTTATCTAATCTTTTTGATTCATTTGGCATTATATCTCCTCCTATGCCAATCTATTTTAACTCTTCAAGTAATTTCACAAGAAATTCCCATACTCGCTGAACAGAAGAAATGCTCAGGTGTTCCTTTTCAGTGTGCACATCATATAAATTCGGCCCGAAGCTTATCATATCTGTGTCAGGCAAGATTTTTTTTAATACCCCGCATTCAAGTCCCGCATGTATGGCAGAGACCTGCGGCTTTTTACCAAACAGAGCTTCATAGACTTTAACGGCCTTTTCCCTAACCTTAGAATCTTTATCATATTGCCATGCCGGATACGCATTTCTCTCATCTGTCTCTGCATCAGTTCTCTTTGCAATAACATTAAGAATACTTAAGAGTTCCCTTAAAGAGCTTTCGGAAGCTGAACGCACAGATGTAGTCATCTGAATGTAACCATCAGTTTCTTCAATAATGGCATTATTTAAACTTGTTTGTACCAAGCCCTCAATATCCTTAGACATATACTGAACGCCGTCCGGAATCATCATAATAAAGTCAATAAGATCATCACTCAATCTTTTCGTGTAGATTTCTTCTACACTTACTTTTTTAGTATTGATATTTAGCCCGCTATCTTCTACACTGTATTCTTCCTTTAAATCTTTTGTCATCTTTTCTATAACCTTCATTACATTATCTATGTCCTCAGTTAAAATGACTGCTTTTGCATCACTGGGTATAGCATTATGCTTTGTACCGCCTTTGATTTCAGATAGTCTTATATTAAACTTCTCATTGCACTCTTCTAAAATTCTTCCCAGCAGTTTAATAGCATTTGCCCTTTGTTTAATTATCTCCATACCGGAATGACCACCTTTAAGTCCGGATATAGTAATTTCTATTCCATTGCCGCTTTTCTTTTCTCTTTCAATCTTAAATGTGGTAATTTTATTAGCTCCGCCTGCACAACTTACTAAAAAAATGCCCTCTTCCTCAGAATCTATATTTAAAAGTACCTTGCCGGATAAGTGCTTATTAGTTAACGAAAGGGCCCCATCCATACCTGTTTCTTCACCCGTGGTAATTAGCAATTCAATCGGAGGATGCTTCAAATCATCTGAGTCCAGTATTGCAAGACCATACGCAACCGCGATACCATCATCGCCGCCTAATGTAGTATTATTTGCCCTCATGATGTCGCCTTCCACTATCATTTCGATAGGATTTTTTGTAAAATCATGATTGGTGCTTTCTCCCTTAATACAGACCATATCCATATGCCCCTGAATAATAATGGGGTCTGAATTATTATAGCCTTCCGATGCTTCCTTTTTTATTATGACATTGTACATATCATCTTGATAAACTTCTAAGTTTCTTTCTCTTGCAAAGCTCACAAGAAAAATACTAATCTCTTTTTCATTGCCAGAACATCTTGGAATTCGGTTTAATTCATAAAACCAGTGAAACACTTTTTTGGGTTCTATATTTTGCAAATTTGACATTCTATTCCTCCCATATTTTTATAGAAATTCGTATACCTTACTTACTATAAACATTTTTAATTATTTATAGAATTAAAAAAATATATATGTTATTAATTCCACATAACGTATTTTTTATACTAACATCATATTTTCATGACTATAAATGCAACTATAGGAACTTTTTTTAAAGGAACAAAAAAATTTCCTCAGGCATAAACCTAAGGAAATCATTACTCTTACTCAGTCAGGTGTTTTAAATTTAGGTAAAAATTTGCAGGCTTCATCACATGTTCGTTTGCTCCCTATGCTGGTCGCACAAATCTGGATTGCGATGCATAAGCCCTACCGCCGTTTTCAGATGGTTTCCTNNTAAATAAACCTGCCAAATTTGACAGGTTTACATGAATGCTAAAAATTACATTGCTTTAATTAACTCTCATTTCTAAAAGCTTATTTTTCAATTCTTTTTCGATTCGGCTCAACTCAATTTCTGCTTCCTTCCTCTTCTGACGTCCTTCTGTCTGGATGCGCATCACTTCATCAAGCGTTGAAATCAATGACTCATTGGTAATACGAAGCGTCTCTATATCTACAATTCCCCGCTCTGATTCTTTTGCCGTATCTATCGTTGCCGTTTTAAGTATTTCTGCGTTTTTTCTCAGTAACTCATTGGTCATATCCGTAACTTCTCTCTGAGCCTTTGCAGCCTGACCTGAATGTGTAACTCCCAGGGCTAAAACCATTTGACCTTTCCAAAGAGGAATTGTGTTGACAATCGTAGACTGGATTTTCTCAGCCATTACGGTATCATTTCCCTGAACCAGGCGTATCTGCGGTGCCATTTGAATTGATATCATTCTGGTCAATTCCAAATCATGAATCTTTTTCTCAAAACGGTTGCATATAGCAATTAAATCGTTAACCGCCTGTGCATCTTCCGGCAGACCACTGGCAGCCGATTTTTCCATCAGTACAGGTAATTCTTCATTCTGAACCTTATCCAGTTTCTTTTTACCGGCCAGTATATACATAGAAAGTTCTTTAAAATATGTTTTGTTAAGATCGTACATTTTATCAAGCATTGCTATGTCTTTCAGAAGCTGCATCTGATTTGCTTCCAGGGACTCACAGATTTTATTTATATTTACTTCTGCCTTATCATATTTAGCCTTCATTGCTGTAAGTTTATTTGATGATTTTTTGAAGAGCCCCAAAAAGCCCTTTTCTTCTTCATCTACATCAAAGCTTTTTAATTCCGTTACAACGCTTGAAAGCATTTCGCCTANNATCCCAAGTCCTTGGTTTTTACATTGTTTAGAGCAGACTCTGAAAAATCTGCTATTTTCTTCTGAGCTCCTACACCATATTGAAGAATCTGATTTGATTTTGTTAAATCAATTTGATTTGCAAAATCATCAACCATCTTTTTTTCTTCCTGTGTCAGTGTACTTTCATCAAATGCCGGCTTTGATGTTTCAACGTTTAATTCACCTTTAGCTGGTTCCTCATCACTAAAAGGCTCAAGGATTAATTTAGGTACTTCATTATTCATTGTTTTCTTCCCCTATAATTTATTTTATATTCTTTTTCGCTAATCCTTCCTGCGCAAGCATGGTTTCCAATACAGATATATCCGAGGATACATCCATTGCTGCATCCTGAAACAGGTCATCAAGCAAATTCTCAAATGCAAGATTAATGGTATCCATGGTATCCTCTATCTCTTTCTTGGCGGCTGAAATATTTTCGCCTCTGATAGGCTGGTAGTCAAATTCTCTGTATGCATCCAGCAATTTCAATGTTGTTGGTAAAAAATACTCTGTAAATTTCTTTATTTCAGGAAATTTTTCAGGATGAGACTCTACATAATCAAAAATTTTTCCCGTTACTTCTTCAAGTCTGTCTAATTTACGGGAAATTTCTTCTCCCGGTATTTCGATATTTGCATTTCTGATTTTCTGAACATATTGCCGCCCTTCATTAATTGCTTTTCTGATTTCCGGCTCCATAGTATCCTTATTATTAAATCTATCTTTCTGCGTCTGTTCTTTACGCAATGTCTCTTCATTATTCTTTGCCTGTTCCTCCATTTCCCTCATTCTCATATTTTCCTGTAATATAAGATATTGTTCATAGCTTTCGTTGTTTAACATAAAACAGGTATGTTTTTCATCAATATGTCCTTCAGGAAACATTCCGATATCAATCATTTTCTGCAAATCTTTAGCTATATATTTGTTGCTTCGTCCTGTAACAGAGGAAAAATCCTTAATCATGAAGTAATTGCGATTATGCATCTGTGTTATATACTTTTGGAACCTCTTTAATCTCTTTCGGATCCTGCCTCCATTCAATAGTAAAGCCATACTTGCTATGAAGCAGGGCAGCATTACAAAAGCTATAATATTATACATAACGCTGATTCCAAGATTATATCCTGTTATAGCCAATGCGATTGCTGCAATTAGAAACACAATGCTTCCGATTGAACCAAATACAGTAAGCAATATGCCTGAAACCTTTCCAACCGGAACAGTAATTTTATCCAACCTTGGAACTGGTTTATTTTTTTGACACCATCGCTGATTATTATTAAAATTCCACGGTTGTGAAAAATTGTCATGACTATACTGATAATCATCAGTCTTCCACGACCGATTATTCCATGTCTGATGATTTGAATGATTTCCTGAAATCGACCTTCTGACCTCATCAAGTGCACCATTAACAACATTTCTGATATCATAGTTCAGTCTATTAAAATTCATATTGTTCACCGCATCCTGAACAATATTACGAATTTCATCACCTAAATTTAAACCTCTGCGGTTATTCATATATGCCTCCAAGCGTTTACTTTTTGAATAGGGCTTTCTTCATTTGATAAATTATATCATATCCAGTTTTTGAAATCAATATTATTGATAGGATGCCAGTGATGAAGAAGCCGTGTTTTTCTTCGAAAATATCCTGATGTGGCAATATGTTTGCTGAGTAGCCTGGCAAAAGATCAGCTATTTTAGTGTTGATGGAATTTCAGAAGGTAGCAGATAATTATGAATGAACCAGATAAGAAACTTTATAAAGCGTAACTCTGCTCTTTTTATAACTTGACAATTTAATTAGATTTCTGTAATATAGTTCTATAAAGAACAGTTATGTGAAAGAACTAAAGAAAGGCAGATGAACTTATGAATAAAAAAACTGCGATGCTGATTAATGGACAGCGCATGAAACGACTTTATGAAAAACAATTTGAAGAAACTCGTATGAGGTACCAAATCAGTCAGTCTGAACTTGATATTCTTGCATTTCTTGCAAACAATCCGGAGTTTGATACGGCAAGCGATATCGTTGAAATCAGAATGATTGCCAAAAGCTATGTATCCACGTCCGTTGAAAGTCTTATTACGAAAGGTCTTCTTGAGAGGGTACCGGATCAAAATGACAGGCGGGTCATTCATCTTAAATTAACAGAGAAAACCACTCCCATAGTTACAGATATCAAAATTGGACAGGAACGGGTGGGGAAATTGCTCTTCGCCGGAATGACAAATTACGAGATCGGAATGTTTGAAACATTGCTGGAGAAAATTTTTAACAATGCTGAATCAGCGTTAGAAGGATAGACAGAAGGAGCTTGAATGGAAAATAACAACACCTTTTTAGGTAAAGAAGAAATAGGAAAATTAATTTTTAAACTTTCGCTGCCTGCAATTACAGCGCAGCTTGTGAATATGCTCTACAACCTTGTTGACCGTATTTATATCGGACATATTCCTGAGGTCGGCACACTGGCGCTGACAGGTGTAGGTGTCTGCATGCCTATTATTATGATTATAACGGCTTTTGCAGCTTTTGTCGGCATGGGCAGTGCGCCTCGTGCTTCTATTTACATGGGAAAAGGCGACAATAAAACCGCTGAAAAAATACTTGGCAATTCGTTTGTCCTGCTTTTGGCCATAAGCACTGTTTTGACTTTTGTTTTTTATATTTGGCAAAAGGATTTCTTAATGCTTTTCGGTGCAAGCGAAAATACTATTGGGTATTCAATTAGTTATATGGGTATTTATGTATTAGGTACGGTGTTTGTCCAGCTCACAGTCGGCCTTAACGCTTTTATTTCAGCACAAGGTTTTGCTAAAACAAGTATGTATTCTGTTTTAATTGGTGCGATATGCAATACTATACTTGATCCAATTTTCATATTCGGGTTTAATATGGGTGTTGCCGGTGCGGCATTGGCGACGGTCATATCACAGGCTCTTTCGGCAGTTTGGGTCATATATTTTCTTTGCGGCAAAAAGACGATACTGAAATTGAAAAAGGAAAACTGTCGAATTGAGCCAAAAGTGATACTGCCATGCGTTGTACTTGGGCTTGCTCCGTTTATAATGCAAGCTACGGAAAGCCTGATTGCTGTTTGCTTTAATGCATCACTCCTGAAATATGGAGGAGACATTGCTGTGGGTGCCATGACAATTCTCACAAGCGTCATGCAGTTTTCAATGCTGCCGCTTTTTGGGCTCACGCAGGGGACACAGCCGGTTATAAGTTATAATTTTGGAGCGAAAAATGTTAGGCGTGTTAAAGAAGCCTTTTTTATACTGCTGAGATGCAGCGTGATATTTTCAGCAGTATTATGGCTTTTTATCATGCTTTTCCCGCAAGGATTCGCGCGTATTTTTACGTCGGATGTCTCACTCATTCAGTTTACGGCAGGCGCTATGCGTATTTATTTCTCCGTATCGCTTGTGTTTGGGGTTCAGGTAGCTTGTCAACAAACATTTATTGCAATCGGAGACGCCAAAACCTCACTTTTCCTTGCGCTGCTCAGAAAGGTTATCCTTCTGATTCCGCTTATTTACATTTTGCCTTTGTTGTTCACAAATCAAGCAATGGCAATTTATCTGGCAGAACCAATTGCGGATATCATAGCTGTAACCGTAACCGGAATAATTTTTTCCGTCCAATTCAGAAAAACGTTAAAAAATTTAATATAACAATTACGTCAATATAAACTGCCGTTTGAGGATAAATAAATTATATATTAACTTGATGGCAGTTTTTATTTGAAAATGAGTTTACGCCAATACTACAAGTCTGATTCTTGTGTCATAAGTCAGAAATAAACAACCTGATGAATGTGCATGTGTATATATCTTTTTATTGAAAGCCGTAATCACATCAAAGAAAATATAAATTTTTTTGCAATATTATGTATTTTCAGTTATGACTTTAGGTATTCTTATTTTTCAATAAACATTCAATGCTTGAATATTTAGGAATTAGACAGTAAAATGGCAAAGGATAGTATTTTTGTGGATGACACTAACCCTGTCCCACATGGAAAGGAGGTAACATGATCAGAAGTTTTAAAACAGAGGATTTAAATAGCGTGATGAACCTGTGGTTGGACACCAATATTAAAGCACATAGCTTTATTGACAAAACATATTGGCAGGATAATTTTAATATGGTTAAAGAAATGATGCCCCAGGCGACAATTTATGTTTATGAACAAGACAGTGAAATACAGGCATTTATTGGCCTGATGGGCAGTTATATTGCGGGAATCTTTGTAGCGGATGAATTTCAGTCTAAGGGAATAGGAAAGGCATTGCTTGAATATGTTAGAGCGAAAAATGATGAACTGTCTTTGAGCGTTTACAAAAAGAACAACCGGGCAGTACGATTTTATTAAAAAGAAGGATTCTATGTTACAGCAGAACAGATTGACGAAGATACCGGAGAAACAGAATTCCTTATGAACTGGGTAAATTAGATAGGAAGATGAAGCAGTAAGACTGTATTTCCTACTGACGACAGTCTTTTGAAAATGCTGTATTTGGCTATGATAGATATTACAAAAAAATGGACATGTCGCCGCCATGACTGGGGTAAAATTCATTCTCAGCTTGTCATATTCTTTGAAGAACGAATACACGAATAAGATTAATAATTAAAGGGTATATTCTATGTCTT
>DMJQ01000174.1:3641-19830 GCA_003457065.1 Clostridiales bacterium | reverse complement strand
TTCAAATCTAATAAGAGAATCAAAGGTACACCAGCTGAACAGCGTCATATATTCTTCGGAAAATGAAGGCATGATATCAATGGATACCAGCATACTGGAACTGTACAGAAAAGGCATAATAACAAAGGAAAATGCGATAATGCACGCTATGGAGCCAGAAGCCATGCTAAAAAAGCTGAAATAATAAATGTGCATTTTAAGCAAGTATTATGTTTTTAATAAATCATTACTATTAAAGAATAATCTAATTACATTAGGGAGAGTTATGAATAAAGATTTTAAAGAAGCTAAAATAGAAGCATATATACCTGAAGAATATGTTGTAACGTTAAGAGAAGAACTGAACAAAGTCAATGCCTGCACAATCGGAAACTACGACAACACAATTTCTTTTTCTAAAGTCAGAGGATACTGGAGGCCATTGGAAGGTTGTAATCCTTTTAACGGCGAAATAGGCACTATATGTGAAGGTAAAGAGTGCAAAGTAGAATTCAAATGCAGAAAGGAATATATCAGGGATGCAATTAAAGTAATAAAAGATATCCACCCCTATGAGGAGCCTGTCTATAATATAATCCCTGTCGTTAACGAAATATTCGAACAGGATTTGCTCTGATAATTAATGACAAAACGGTCTGCCTCATTGTGGGCAGACCGTTCATGTTTGCTATCATTTATATTAATATTCGAATTTTTTCGTATAATTTTTGCTGTCAATCAGCTTGTTAGTGTACTCCATCACCTTTGGACTCTTTGACTGCTTTGCCGAAGAAGCAATTGTTGAGTCCATGAGCTTCCACTTTTCTCCGTCAAAATAAACTTCATTTAAAACAATCCAGCCTGTTTCTTTAGTGTAAACTTCATTCCATGCATGATATGCGCTCAGGTTAGAAGAATATCCTGTTACAAGTTTAGTTGGTATAGACTCTGAACGAAGCATTGCAGCCATAACTGCCGCATAATCGAAGCATATGCCTTTGTTGATTTTCAATATTTCATCTGTCTTAGGAAGATAATCGCTTTTAACACTTTTGGCTTTTTCGTTATCATACACGATATTAGAAATTACATAATCATATATGACATCAACCTTTTCAATATCCGTAGCCTTTCCTTTAGTAAGCTCCTTTGCCTTTTTTACTGTATCAGATGTATCCTTAAAATTAACCATCTGGCTTGATATTAAATATGGAGCATTCTGATCTTTTAACTTGACATTAATATCAACCGTCTGCTTTGTTGCNNTTAAATCATATGTATATTGCACAGAGCCTTTCTCAATTATTACCTTTAATTTCTTGGCTGTTTCATCTGAATATTTTACTTTTATATAACCGTCGGCGGCTTTTGATGCATCAATCTCGGAATTTGTGCCTTTGTATATGTCTGCACCGTATGCGGCTGACGATAAAGATAATATCATTATTAATGAAAATATTATTATTTTTAACTTTTTCATCTCGTCCCTCCAGGACCGTCACTTCATTGCCGATTGCCCATTGACTGTCGTACACTGAAATTTTAAGGCTGTCACGACTTTTATTTCTTAAAAATGCATCGCATAGAAAAAGCTTTGCCATAGGCAAAGCATACTAAAATATACAATCGTACAGCAACTGGCTGTCATACCATTTCAATGGTTTAGACCCTATAGCTTTGCGTCATTTTCTTTAGAAAATTTTGCCTATTTAATTAAATTTATGATACCATGGTACTTTTTATTTGTCAACAGGATTATTTATAATACGACAATATTAAACCTGCTGATTTCTTCTGATGCTGTAAAACACCGATTCGGATCCGTTGTAATAGCCATATTTTTTTAATGTCATCCCCGTGTTAATGAGTGACTTTATTGCACCTGCATTGTTAATGTCAGTCACTGCCGTTATTTCATCAATTCCCAATTCATATAAACCATAGTCAATGACTGCCTTGCTTAATTCTGATGCGTATCCCATGCTCCAGTATTCAGGCAAAATTTTGGTTCCGATTTCCACTCCTTTAACTTTATTGGAATAAAACAACTGAGTTACTCCTATTACTTCTGATGTTTCCTTTACTACAACAGCCCAGCTGTTTAATCTATATTTTCTATATCCGGCAATACATTTTTTTATTTTCCTTCTACAATCGTTCAAAGTGCTTAATTTGCTCCACGGAATAAATTCAATTATTCTTGGATTGTTTTCTATTTTATAAAGACTTAAAATATCATCTTCCTCAAATTCTCTTATAATCAATCTTTCTGTTTCCACTATCACATTCATTTTTCTCGCCTCACATTTATATATTGTAATACTGTACCTTTAATTCATGTTATGTCGAACAGCATATGTGGTGAAGCTTTTCTTTTTAGCTCACATAAAACCATGAAATAAAGTTCTTATACCCCTTTCCAGGGTTCTGCATAAAATATACGGAGGTGATGAGTATGCCAGAAATAGAATTGACTCTGGGCGGAGGAGGAGCAAAAGGAGCATACCAGATTGGTGCGTGGAGAGCAATTTGCGAATCCGGGCTTGACAAATATATTAAAATTTATTCTGGTTCTTCCATAGGACCATAAACTGTGCTCTGATTCAGTTTAAAGATTGGGAAGAAGTCTCTGAAATATGGTTGAATTACAACTTAAACAGTGTTTTCTTAACAGAGGGAGTAGATTTAACGAACATATTAAAAGCGATTCAAACTGTAAGGAGCGGAAAAAAACTTGAATTTAATGGACTATTTTCGAGAGATGGGTTAATTGATTTATTAAATAAAATAGGTATAGAAAATTTAGAAAATGAAATCCTTGATTTTTATGTAACTGTGACAAATATAACTGAATTGCCTGCTGAGAGAAGGTCTGTTGAAGCTGCTCTTAACTGGTATAACGGAAAAAATGCAGGTTTTACCCAATACATATATCTGAAAAATGCGGATAAAAGATTTATAGTTGACATGCTGCTTGCCACATCGGCAATACCGGTTCTTTATCCGCCTGAGGAAATAGGCGGACAATATTATGTGGATGGAGGAATAAATGACAACCTGCCGATCACACCTATTTTCAGAAGAGGTTTTAAAAAAATTATCGCAATTTCATGCGAACGTGTTAATTATGCCAATTTAAAAAGAAGATTTCCGTCAGCTGACATACTGTTAATTCAGCCGACAAAATATTTGGGAAATTTAATAGACGGCACTTTTAACTTTAACAGCCAGAAACTCATATACTCTTACAAAACAGGTTATAATGATGCAGTAAGAGCCATAAAAAAGCAGCTTATCTTAAATTAAACATACTGATGGAGACGAAGAGGATCGAACTCTCGACCTTACGGATGCNNCCCAGCTGAGCTACGCCCCCTAAAAGTTTCTTGTGAAGCATGTACATTTAATATTATATAGCTGTTTTTACATGAATGCAATAAATTATTTAATATACGCTTATTATTTTAAATAAATGGTGTTAAAAGAAAACGCTCGCAAAAGGAGTTGACTTCCACACTTCATTATGGTAAATTTTTACTGTAAGATAACAATACTGAACCAAGATAAACGAAAGGGGTTGATTCATGTGAAAATAAAATTTTTTTTGATTTCCGCTGTTATTTCAATGTTTTTAATTACTTCATGCGCACCTGCAGATAAGAGTCCGGACACCTCTGCGAATACTTCTTCAGATACAAACCCTCCTCCGGCCGCAGAAACTGCTGAGAAAGTTAAGCCTTATACCGATATAAGGTATTTTTCTTTCAATAATCAGCCATCGTCATTTGAAGAAGGACAATACGACAGCAAAGACATTATTACATTTACTTTTAATGAAGGAACTGTTTTAAAAGGAAGTGAGGATGTACAAAAACAGGTTATGGAAAACGGAAAAAATCCAGGCCTTGGAATCCGTAAGCTTCACGAAGAAGGAATTACCGGAAAAGGAATTAATGTAGGAATAATTGACCAGAATCTGCTACTTCACCATCCTGAATTTGAAGGCAAAATTGCTGCATACTATGATACGGGATGTGAACAGGAAGAAAACTCCGGTTCAATGCACGCTCCGGCAGTAACAAGCCTCCTTGTGGGAAATACCATAGGAGTGGCTCCTGACGCAAAAGTTTACTTTGCCGCAGCACCGTCATGGACTGGTGACAGTAAATTTTACGCAGATGGGCTCAATTGGATAATTGAGGAAAACAAAAAACTGCCCAAAAACGAAAAAATTCGTGTCGTATCGGTTTCCGCCTCACCTTCAGGTGAAGGCTCGCCATTCACAAAAAACCAGGATATGTGGGATGAAGCTGTCTCAGCAGCACAAGCTGAAGGCATACTTGTGCTTGACTGCAGAAGAGATCCTTTAACAGGTATTATCGGTCCCGCATTTTATGATCCTGAAAATCCGGAAAATATAGAGCTGTGCAAAACCGGATGGCCGTCTGCTACTTCTCGCACGACACTTCCTGCTGATTTAATAGGAGTTCCATGTTCTTACAGAACAGTTGCGGAAGAATATACAGACGGTTCACCTTACTATCAGTATACCGGTGAAGGCGGACTGAGCTGGTCAATCCCATATGCATGCGGTGTTCTTGCGCTTGGATGGCAAATCAATCCTGAAATTACCAACGAGAAAATGGTTGATTGGCTGTTTGAAACATGCTATGTAACTGAGGATAATTCAAAAATCATCAATCCGCCGGCATTTATAGCAAAAATAAAGAAATTATCCGCCGACGTTGTTATTCACTAATCAGATTCATTTCCTATTTGCTGCAGTTATAATAATTCTGTTAAACTATCTGCATAACAAAGGCAGGAATAAGACGGAGACGGCTCACAAAAGCCGACTTATTCCTGCCCTTTAAATCTTCACCTAAAGATTATTTCATTGACTCGATAATACTCTCCGCAAGAGCGTCCAGATCCGGCAGATTATCATCATTCATGGCTGAGTTCATTGTAATTTTCTCATCCAGAACAGTCATCTGCTTCATTTCATTTTCAAGGAACTCCTGCATCAGCGCTCCTGACTTGCATGCCCATGAGCCGTTTTCAACAATGGCAAAGGTGCGTTTCTGCAGATTCAGTGCCTTCATATCCGTCAGATAGTTGTGAATCAGCGGATACATTCCCAAATTGTAAGTTACCGAAGCCAAAACCACATGGCTCAGGCGGAATGTTTCTGAAATCAGATAAGATACATGAGTATTGGACACGTCGTACATTACCACATTGGTCATACCTTTTTCTACAAGCTTAGCTGCAACCGCGCTGGCAGCACTTTCGGTATTTCCGTACATCGAAGCATATACCACCATAACTCCCTTTTCTTCCGGCTCATACCTGCTCCACTTATCATATTTATCCAGAAAATATCCCAGATTACTTCTCCATACAGGTCCGTGTAGAGGACATATGATTTTAATGTCTATTCCTGAAGCCTTTTTCAGCAACGCCTGAACATGAGGTCCGTATTTGCCGACTATGTTGGTAAAATACCTTCTGGCATCATCTATCCAGTCCCTGTCAAAATTCACTTCATCACTGAAAAGTTTTCCGTCCAAAGCTCCGAAGGATCCGAAAGCATCCGCCGAAAACAGAACACCGTTTGTGGTGTCAAAGGTAACCATTGCTTCCGGCCAGTGCACCATTGGTGCTGCCACAAATGTCACCACATGTTTTCCAAAAGACTTGGTATCTCCTTCTTTTACTTCTTCCATATGCCCATCAATATTATATCCGAACTGTCTCATAAGCATAAAGGCTTTTTCATTGCTTATAATTTTAACCTTTGGATAGCGAAGAAGCACTTCCTCAACGCATGCTCCATGATCCGGCTCAAGATGATTTATGACCAGATAATCCAGCTGTCTTCCGCTCAGAACAAACTGAACATTTTCTAAGAACTGACGGCAGACAGACCAATCCACGGTGTCAAACAACACCGTCTGCTTATCCAGAAGCAGGTATGAGTTGTATGATACTCCTCTTGGAATGGGATGAATATTTTCAAAAAGTGCCAGGCGGCGGTCATTTGCTCCAACCCAGTAAAGATTATCCGTTACTTTTCTAACACAATGCATTTTTAATCCTCCTTATATATATGCAAACGGCTTATCCGTTTGCTTCACTTCGATACAATAAATATATACGACAAAACATTGTCAATTAATAATATTTATTGTACCGGTTGAATGTTTACAGGCTTGCTGCCTGCTATGCTTCTATAAAGTTTTCTTTTTCCTCGCCGCACTCAGGGCAGATCCATTCTTCGGGAAGTGCATCAAAAGTCGTACCAGGCTGAATGTCATTTTCAGCATCGCCAACAGCAGGATCATACTCATATCCGCATCCATTGCACACATAAGTCTTCCATGCCGGCGCAGCCTTCTTCGGAATCTTTCTCTTCATTTTCTTCATTGGAGGAGCTGTCTTCTTTGGCTCTCCGTTATCCAGCGCAGCAGTAAGAAGAGGCACAATTTCCAGCACGTCCCCTACGATTCCGTAATCACAGTTCTTAAATATAGGAGCGTTTGAATTATTATTGATGGCTACTATCGTGGTTGCATCCTTGATGCCCTTTAAATGCTGCCCTGCACCTGAAATTCCGCAGGCAATATAAAGATTGCCGTTAAATTTCTGACCAGACATACCAACGTAACGGTTCAGCGGCACATACTTGAGAGTTTCCGCCACAGGACGTGATGATCCGATAGCAGCTCCCGCCTGGACAGCCAAAGCCTTTACAAGTTCCATATTTGCTTTTTCTCCTATTCCTTTGCCTGCACTGACAACTCTTTCAGCCTTGGAAATTGGAGTATCAATATCGATACCTACGGTAAAATCATATCCGTCGGATTTAAGAGCATCCACCAGAGCGGCTACCCTCTCGGCTGAGCTGCCTTCCTTAAAGATCATCTTTTTCCTGACACCTGTCACAGCTCCCTGTTTCGATCTTGAAACAGTTTCGTTTTTAGGCATCTTTCCTATGATATGAGAAGCTATGACAACTCTCTGAATCTCATTCGTGCCTTCATAAATCGTGCATATTTTAGCATCACGGTAAGCCCTCTCAACTTCCATGCCTCTGAGATAGCCGTTGCCGCCAAAAATCTGCAGAGCGTCATTTACGATTTCAAGACAGCAGTCTGAAGCATACTGCTTTGCCATGGCTGATTCCATGCCATAAGGCTCGTGGTTCTCTTTAAGCTCCGCCGCACTGTATATCAAAAATCTTGATGCTCTTAATTTTGTAGCCATGTCAGCCAGCTTGAATGCAATAATCTGCTGCTGGCATATAGGTTTGCCGAATTGAACACGTTCCTTGGAATATTCCAGTGCATTTTCATATGCTCCCTGTGCAATGCCCAGAGCCTGAGAAGCTATGCCTATACGGCCACCGTCAAGTGTTGACATGGCAATTTTAAAACCTTGTCCTTCCTCTCCAAGCAAATTTTCCTTCGGAACTTTCACATCATTGAAAATCAATTCTGCCGTAGATGATGAACGAATACCCATCTTGTCATAGTGGTCACCGAAAGTAAATCCTTCCCATCCTTTCTCCACTATGAAAGCACTTATTCCTCTGGTGCCTATATCCGGTGTTGTAACGGCAAAAATAATATATGTATCAGCTTTGTCCGCATTTGTTATAAAAATCTTTCCGCCGTTTAAAATATAATAATCTCCGTCAAGAACGGCTGTAGTCTCTGTCCCTCCGGCATCGCTGCCCGCATTGGGCTCAGTAAGACCAAAGGCACCAATTTTTTCGCCATTTGCCAGCGGGATCAGGTATTTCTGTTTTTGCTCCTCTGTTCCATACTCGAAAATCGGCCACGATCCAAGAGAAACATGAGCTGAAAGTATAACTCCCGTACCTCCGTCAACCCTTGAAAACTCTTCAACAGCTATGGCATAGCTGAGCATATCCAGTCCCATACCTCCGTATTCCTTCGGATATGGGATTCCCATCCATCCCATTTTTCCCATTTGCTTTACAATTTCAGCAGGGAATTCGTTTTCTTTATCCAGCAGAAAGGTCTGAGGTTTAAGCTCTGTTTCGGCAAACTCCCTGATTTTTGCGCGCAAAGCTTCGTGTTCCTCTGTAGTTTTAAAAAACATATTATTTCCTCCCTTTATTTTAATAAAATTTTACATACATATTTATAATTTCAATTATGTACAGTTCACTGATACGGCCAGTACCGATACTCGACAAGAGTAGTCCACTTTACATTAAAAAAAATATATTCCTACCCCGGTACCTAATTTTTTTCAAACAGCATCTGATGAAGACTGTACGATCTAAGCTGCTCATCCAGCACTCTCTGAATTTTCAGCAGATTGCCGTGGACAGCACATCCGGAACCGCATTCCTGCCTTCGGGCGCATTTGAACCCCGGTTCCATGCAGGCACTTATGATTTTTTCTGCTTCCATAATTTCAGTCAGGTCATACAGGCTAAGTTTTTTCAAATCCGCAGTCAGCCTGCATCCTCCTTCAGCTCCTCTTGTAATACGCACGATTCCTGCCCGCTCCAGCTTTTTGATAATTTTATATACAAACTGCTGAGGAAGAAGCTCCTTCCGACATATATCCCCGGATGTGAGCTGCTCACCGCATGACAGTGCTCGAAGTATCCGCAGAGCATAATCTGTTTCTCTCGTAATCAGCAGATTAATTCCCTCCACTCGTTAAATTTTTTACAATTTTGTTTCCATAGTCAATATACCATTCTGGATAAGTTTTGTCAAGATTGATTTACTTATTTGATAATAATATTTTCTGATTTTACCTCATCCGAAAACTGCGATAAATATATTAATGCAGATAATTCGCCATATGCTCCTTCCTGGTAGTGATGACCACCTGATTGGGATCNNATATGATTGCTGTCGAGGTAGTTGCAATATAAATTACGGTGTCCAGCTCTGAAGAACCGCCGATATGATTCATAACAATCCCGCGAACTTCGTTGTAGGCTGCTTCATTTCGCGGAAAATCATGTTAATCCATTATGTAGTATAGTTAAATATAATTAATCCATCACTTTAAACTTACTGTCTTCAGTAAATAAATTCAGCTGATTATCTATAAAAGACCTCACCGCACGTTCATTTATCCTGTCATCAGTGCTTATATGACTGCAAAGGAGCGGTGACACAACATCGTAATTCTGTCTGTTCTTTTGCAATGTAATCGGACTGTGGTTTGCATAGCAATATTTACAGCCGTTGCCGCAAGTATTATATAATCCTATGTCAATACTTGAAACACAGCCGCACTCTAAACGCTGATTCTTATCTTTTTTAACATTGATAGGTCTGCCGATAATTCTGGAAATCAAAGCATCATCTATACACTTGGCATGACCTATACCTAATTTACTTAAATCAAGCCCTTCGGAACAGGTATCCATTTTAAGTCCATAGCTAAAAGCAATCTTCGATAATTGCTCTGCAATATTCCATTGCTGCTCCTGCCCAATTTCGTTCAGTTTCATAGAAGCAATACTGCCTTTTATTTTAGTGTAGAAATCAATAAAACTTATTGTACACTTTTCAGTATAGTCTTTTAATTCTTTTGCTAACTTTTCAAAATTCTCCACATGGTACTCTACTGTGTATTTTTTATTTAGCAATATCGGATCATATCTCCAAACGATCTTTTTAGAACCAATCTTATCGGAAAGACGCTTGAAAGTGTCAATTAAGTACTTACCTTTTAACGGAACATTTTTCTCAATATCCTGTCCGTATGAATTAAGTGTAAACTGGAAATAAAAATTATAATCTTTGAGCCTGTCAATCTTATCAATCATTGGCTCTGGATTTTTAGTCCAGAAAACGATGCAGTCCACTACATCCGGCGACAGGTTAATCCTGCTTACTTGATGAATATTCATTGGATTGCGTACTAAAACATATTGTTCTTTAATGCGGCTGAAAAACCAATCAGAGTAGTATGCAGGTATATCAGTCCTTCGACTTGCACTTATAATCATTTAATCATTCCTTAAAATTTATTTCCGTTGACTTTAAAAATATCCAGCAGTAAAATATTTTTCACACCCGCCGTGAATTTCAGTTTGAATTTACAATTCAATATCTACTTTATAATCTTCATCTATTAAAATATATCCAAACTTTTTGCACATTTTAAGATTTTCAGCATTTTCTTTCGTCATCATCTCTTTTGTACAAAATGAATCATCAGGACATTTCTCAATTATATTTGCATATGCTTTTATTTCTGAAAAATGTTTTTCAATATATTTTTCAGTCATAATGAGACAATAATACTGATTTTCTTCCAAGTACTCATCACTGAAGTCAGCCTTCCAGTTAAAAGGAATATAGCACCCCTCAATCACAAGATTTTGGCGATTTTCTATAGCTGTTTTTATAATTTCTCGATAATTGGCCATAGATAAGGAGTAAGTTCATTCATCATACACCACCTATTCATAATTCGTATTATAAATACTTGTTTATCTGTATAGCAAAGCGTTTTATCTAATTATAACATAGCGGAGAGTAAAAAACAGACAAACTTTTTGTCGAAATTTGTCTGTCATTTGTATCATTTGCTCAATTTAGATGCAGCTTGTGATTATGCTCATTTTGTACTGCGTTTGTAGAACACTATAGCAATAATGGCAGTTGCTATAAGTAGTCCTAATGTAGTAGAAATAAAAACACCATTTATATATGGTTCTTTTATAACAGCAACATAAATATATCTCAAAATCAATATTGCTGTAAATGTTAGTAATAATTTTTTCGATACTGTTTTCTTCACCTAAATTCCTCCTAAGATATGATTGTAACATAAAAATTAAAATAATGAAAGGATTCAAACCTTGAGGCTTGAATCCTTTCATTCTCAAACATAATTGTGTCATTAGTACAAAATAGATGCATCCAAGATTATGCTCATTAGGCGAATTAAATACACTTTACACTCATTATAAATTCAGCCGCATTTTGAAGACCGTTTTCTTTCTTGATTTTTACGCTCATTTCATTTGCTTTTTCAATAATGTCTTTATCTTCAAAACTTAAAAAGGCTTTAGATAATTTCTGCCATGTTAAGTCAGCTTCCTTAAATGGCTCAAGTGAAACACCCTTTTTATAAACACGCTGTGCCCAAAATAGCTGGTCAGTCGCAAACGGAACTATAAGTTGTGGAATACCTGACAAAAGCGCTGTGGCGGTAGTTCCTGCACCACCATGATGAATAACCGCTTTTGAGCGTGGAAACAGTTTGGTATGTGGTGCTTGCTTTACAACAAATATAGTTTCATCATTTTTTATGTCAATTCCACTATTTCCAACTAAAAGAACAGCCCTGTTTGATGTTTCTTTTAATGCTTTGTGCAGTTTTTTAGTGAAATCGTCGGGGTTCTTAACCGGCATACTACTAAAACTGATTGAGATTGGCTTTTTGCCTTTTGACAAAAAGATTTCCAAGTCATTGTCTAAGTTTTCGTTTGTATCAAGAAAGAAAAAGCCCGTTAGTGTTACATGGTTATTCCAACTTTTTACATCATTGAAAAGATATTTGCTTATAGGATAAATAATTGGTATTTCTTTATCATTTGCAAAATAAGTGTATTGACCTGCTTTTCTGCTCGTCAACTTCAAAGTGTTTGTTCTGAAATCGTTAATCTGCTTAATATATCCGCTTTCCGCCTTTGAATTAAAGCTGTATGTCAATCTATTGAAAAAAGCACCAAAATTTTTTGCAGGTGAAATTGCAATACAAGGAAACTCCGTGATTGGATATGTTATAGGTACGGGTGGCATTGAAATGCAAGGAATACTCAACTTTATCGCAATATCAACTGCAACAAAGGCTTTGGGATGATATACAATAACATCACAATCTATCGCAGCTGAATAAAAATCATCAAAAGTTTGTCTGTATCTTGGGCTGATAATTTCTTTTGACATTTTAATTGCGAGCTTCATATTCTTTATAGGGTTTTCAAGAACCGCTTTTCCATCATCAGTGGAGGCTATTGCCATTAAGTCAAGCGTGGCTTTACAAAATTCTACACCCTCGTTTTCAATTAAATTCTTAAAACTTTCACTTGTGCAAATAACTGCCTTGTTGCCAAGTGAAATCAATTCTTTAGCAAGAGCGAGATAAGGTTGCACATCTCCTCTTGTACCAAGTGTCATAAAACAGATTTTCATTTTTCGCCTCTAAAATAACAAAATATAAATAATCTTAACCTGATTTTATCATAAACAAAGAAAGAAGTCATGTATGAGTTCAATACTCATACATGACTTCTTATTGGTGCGGATGAAGGGACTCGAACCCCCACGCTGCTGCGCTAGATCCTAAGTCTAGTGCGTCTGCCAATTCCGCCACATCTGCATCTTTATTTTTTTGTTTTTTTGGTGGCTCACCGGGGAATCGAACCCCGGACACCATGATTAAAAGTCATGTGCTCTACCGACTGAGCTAGTGAACCATTTGGCTGGGATGGCAGGATTTGAACCTACGAATACCGCAGTCAAAGTGCGGTGCCTTACCGCTTGGCGACATCCCAAAAAAACTGGTGCGTCTTAAGGGATTCGAACCCCTGGCCCACGCCTTAGAAGGGCGTTGCTCTATCCAGCTGAGCTANNACATCCGCGCGTTTCCTTTATTTCAGCAGCGAAATTTATTATACTACTGGGCGATTACTTTGTCAAGCATTTTTTTACAAGATTTATTCTTAAACATTATAAGCTTATCAAAACTGTCTATTATTTCAATGTTATTGTTGAATACAGAAGTCTGTCCCATGCATGAGAAGCTTGTTGTGTACGCTACCGGTTTATTATAGGCATTTGCAAATTTTACGGTATGTGATGTGCCGCCTTTCTGGCCGCCTTCTATAACTATTATTCCTTCTGAAATAGCCGCTATCACTCTGTTTCTGTCTATGAAGGCATGCTTTTCAGCCTTTGCGTTCGGCGGAAGCTCTGAAACTATTGCTCCTCCGTTTATTAAAATCATGTTATAAAGAGCTTTATTGTTTTTAATAACATGGAGATGACCTGACGGTATTACAGTGACTGTCCTGCCCTTTGCCTGCAGGCACCCGTTGTGAGCTGCCTCATCGCATCCTGATGCAAAACCGCTTACTATGCAGCAGCGTTCTTCAGTAAGTTTCTCAGCAAAAATTGAGCTTACTTCATATCCTTCCTGTGTAGGATTCCGTGAGCCCACTATTGCAATGTTATTTTCCTGATTAAGCAAATCTTCATCGCCGTCAACGTAAAGTATTAATGGTTTGTCTTCTATTGCTTTCAGCTTTTGCGGATATTCCACGTCGTATAAACCAATTATTTTGATTTTGGATCTTTTGCAGCACTCAAAGATTTCAGATGCATCTTTTTCAATTTTATCCAAATCAATTTTTAGTCGTTTTACCTCCATATCCTTTAATAACTTTACAACATCATCAAAGTTGTTTAATTTTAAGTTTTTGTTCTCTATGTAACTTAAAATTTTGCTGATTGTCTTTCTTCCTAAACCATTAACCAGCTGCAGTCTGATTATATCCTCATTGCTTATCATTTCTTTCCCCTTATTTCAATAATGTAAGGTATTGTTCCCTATCTTATATTGCTTAATTATGTATTTTTACATTTTACCACATATTGCAGCAAAAAAAAACTCCTCTTTTAAAAAGAAGAGTTAAGAAAATTTAATTTTTTACCCTATTGTAATAAGAGCGTCCCCTGTGTTAACATTTGATGATTTAGACGTATGAATCTTATTTACCACTCCGTCCTTTGGAGATACTATTTCATTTTCCATTTTCATTGCTTCAAGAATAAATAAAATATCTCCTGCCTTCACAGACTGGCCTTCGGATACTCTGACATCCAGTATTGTCCCGGGCATTGGAGCTGAAATTGTTTCTCCCGATACCGGTTCTGATTGTGCTTTCGGAGCCGGTGCTGCCTGAGGCTGCGGAGCTGAAGCCGTCTTAGGTGCCTGATCGGGCTTAAGTGCCTGCGGTGCTTGCTGCACCGGCTGATATGTAAATCCGCCGTTTCCTGCTCCGACTTCTTCAACTTCTACGGCATATGTTTTTCCGTTTACTGTTACATTAAATTTTTTCATTTTTTCCTCCATTATCTCATTAACTGCATTCTTCCTTGTAGTGCCCATAAAGAATCTATTTCTGAAGTTCTCTTAATATTTCTGACTATGAATTCTCCGGTGTTTTTACCTAACACGCATGCTATGGCAGCTGTTATGGCAGCTACGGTCTCTTCCTCTTCGTCAATCGAAGCCAGCGTTGCGGCAATAACTGCCGTGATTTCATCTTCGCTGTCATGTATCGCAGCCTGATCTTTCTTTTTAAATAAATTGCTTAAAATACCCATACCTGCCTCCTTAAAGAGGAATATTGCCGTGCTTCTTTTCAGGCCTGTGAACTCTTTTGCCTGTCAGCATGTCAAATGAACTTATTATTCTCTTTCTTGTTTCAGCCGGCTCTATAACCGCATCCACATATCCCTTTGCTGCTGCCGTGTAAGGATTTGCCACGGTGTCTCTGTATTCCTCTATTTTTTCCATGCGCTTTGCATTTTTATCTTCTGCAGCGCTTATTTCTTTCTTAAATATTATATTGGCGGCTCCGTCAGGACCCATTACGGCAATTTCGGCAGTCGGCCAAGCAAGCACCATATCGGCACCAAGTTCCTTGTTGCACATTGCAATGTAAGAACCGCCGTATGCCTTTCTTGTTATAACCGTAACTTTTGGAACCGTAGCTTCCGAGTACGCATAGAGCATTTTTGCACCATGCCTTATAATTCCGCCGTATTCCTGATGTGTGCCCGGCAAAAATCCCGGAACGTCCATTAGAGTCAGAAGCGGTATATTGTAAGCATCGCATGTCCTGATGAATCTTGCGGCCTTGTCAGATGCATTGATGTCCAAACATCCCGCCAGCACCTTAGGCTGACTTGCTATTACTCCCACACTTCTGCCGTTTAATCTCATAAAGCCCGTAATTATGTTCATGGCATAATACTGCTGGTATTCGAGAAATTCTTTGTTGTCGGCAAGCGAATAAATAACTTCCTTCATATCATACGCTTTGTTAGGATTATCCGGTATAATGTCATTTAATATTTCATCCGTCCTGTTCAAATCGTCACAGACTTCCCGGACAGGTGCTGTTTCCAGATTATTCTGAGGTAAAAAGCTGATTAATTTTCTGATGTGATCCATGCATTCTTCTTCAGTGTCATCCACAAAATGTGCTACACCGCTTATGCTGTTATGAGTCATGGCTCCGCCTAATTTTTCACCTGATACAACCTCTCCCGTAACAGTCTTGATAACATCAGGACCTGTAATAAACATTTTACTTATATTCTGCACCATGAATGTGAAGTCGGTCAGTGCGGGAGAATAAACCGCTCCGCCTGCGCACGGTCCAAGAATTACCGATATCTGTGGAATAACTCCTGATGCCATTGTATTATTGAAAAATATTTTTCCGTAACCTGACAGTGCATCGACGCCTTCCTGTATTCTCGCACCGCCCGAATCATTGATTCCGATTATAGGCGCACCAACCTTAATAGCCATTTCCTGTGCCTTCGCAATTTTTGCGGCATGCATCTCTCCCAGAGAACCACCTATCACCGTAAAATCCTGCGCATATATGTATACCAGTCTGCCGTCAATTGTTCCGTAGCCGGCTACTACGCCTTCACCGGGTGCAGACTTCTTTTCCATTCCAAAGTTAACACATCTGTGTTCAACAAAGGCATCAATCTCCACAAAGCTTTTTTCGTCAAGTAGCATCAGTATTCTTTCTCTTGCAGTCTGTTTACCGTTTTCATGCTGCCTGTCTATTGCCTTCTGCCCGCCGCCCAGCATAACTTTTTCAGTTTTTTCCCTGAGCTCTGTTAATTTTTCGTTTGGCAATTTAAAACCTCCTGTCTTCCTTTACATATAATAACCAATATATATAAAATAATAAATTTCTCTAATAAAGTCAATATTTATTCACTGTACCACATTAAAAAAATAAATTAATTCATCATTCTAATTAAAATGCCTTATTTTATTAAACAGCTTATTTTCTAATGCTGCGACCATATCACTTTATTATTTTGATACTCGAAGTATATTATATTATATAAATATTGTCAACAGAATTGTATACTGTTTA
>DMJQ01000174.1:0-3636 GCA_003457065.1 Clostridiales bacterium | reverse complement strand
AAAAATTATCAGAGAGGGTGTTCTCATGAATTTAAACAACAATAAATATATAAAACCTTATATGGCGCGCAATATGATGATTAAAAAAACAGAAACCACAGCCGAACGTCCCGCAAACAACCGGGCTAATGAAACAGAACTTTCAGAAAATGAGACTGGATACATAACTGTTGGTGTTCATACAGCCTCCGGTGCACTTCCTGTGCCTGACGCCGTCGTAACTGTTTTCACCACTGACGACAACGGAGAGGAAAATATTTTATACCACCTTGTAACCGATGAAAGCGGCATGGTTCCCAAAATGGAACTACCTGTGAAATCAGGACAGCAATCAGAAACCTATAATCTGAGAGTTCAGGCAATCGGATATTATACGATCAATGTTATGGACCTGCGTGTTTTTCCGAATATAACCACTAATTACACAATAAATTTAATTCCTGTGAAATATGGCGAAACACCAGGGGAATCAGGTCAGACATTTGTAATTCCCCCTGCTGCTGCCGAAACTTCGAACCGATAAAAATTTATTTACATATTGACAAATACGTTTCATTTGTTAAAATAGAATTTGGGGTTAGCACTCATTAATCTTGAGTGCTAACAGACAGTGTTTACAGGGTTGGCTTGACAACAAAAACCAAGAGATAAATATAACGAAGGAAGGAATGAATTATGGCTAAAAAACAATTCAAATCAGAGTCAAAAAGACTTCTGGACCTGATGATTAATTCAATCTACACACACAAAGAAATATTCCTGAGAGAGCTTATTTCAAATGCAAGTGATGCAATTGACAAGAGCTACTATAAATCATTGAAGGACAGCAGCATTGATTTTAACAAGGACGATTTCTACATAAGAATCTCTGTAGATAAAGATGAAAGAGTTCTTAAAGTGTCCGACACAGGAATAGGAATGACTAAGGAAGAGCTTGATGCAAACCTTGGAACAATTGCAAAAAGCGGCTCTTTAGACTTCAAATCAAATAATGAAGCAAAAGACGGCATTGATATTATAGGACAATTCGGTGTCGGTTTTTATTCGGCATTCATGGTTGCAGAAAAGGTAATTGTAATAACCAAGACGGCAGACTCTGATGAAGCTTACAAATGGGAATCAAGCGGTGCTGACGGTTATACAATCTCATCCTGCCAAAAAGACACGGTAGGAACAGATGTAATAATGGAAATCAAGAAAAGCACGGATTCTGAAAATTACGATGAATTTCTTGACCCTTACAACTTAAAATCCCTGGTTAAAAAATATTCTAACTTTATTAAATATCCTATTAAAATGATGATGACCAAATCAAGGAAAAAAGAAGGAACCGAAGATGAATACGAAGATTATCAGGAAGATGAAATTTTAAACAGCATGGTTCCTATCTGGCGAAAAAACAAGAGCGAGCTTAAACCGGAAGATTATGAAAATTTCTACAAAGAAAAACATTTTGGCTATGACAAGCCTCTGAAATACGCTCACGTAAGCGTGGAGGGAATCACAAGCTACAATGCAATACTGTATATTCCGTCACGAACTCCTTTTGACTTCTATACAAAGGAATTTGAAAAAGGATTGGAGCTTTATTCAAACGGCGTGTTAATAATGGAAAAATGTCCTGACCTGCTTCCTGATTACTTTGGTTTTGTTCAGGGACTGGTGGACTCGGCTGATTTATCCTTAAATATATCAAGGGAAATATTGCAGCACAACAGGCAGCTTCAGTTTATTGCAAAGAAAATAAAAGAGAAAATCAAGAGCGAACTTTTGTCAATGCTTAAGGACGAAAGAGAAAAATATGAAGAATTCTACAATAACTTCGGAAGAACACTTAAATTCGGTCTGTATAGCGAATGGGGCGCTAACAAGGAAACTCTGCAGGACCTGATTATGTTCTATTCATCAACAGAGAGAAAACTTGTTACACTGGATGAATATGTATCACGAATGAAGGAAGACCAGAAATATATTTACTACGCAACAGGCGAAAATGTGAACAATATTGCAAAACTTCCTCAGACTGAGCTTATTGCCGATAAAGGATATGAAATTCTTTACTTCACAGATGAAATTGATGAATTTGCAATTAAGGTGCTCATGAATTTCAAGGAAAAAGAATTTAAAAACGTATCAAGCGCAGATTTGGATTTAAAATCCGAAGGTGAAAATGACAATAAAGAAAATGAGGAAAACAAAGACCTGTTCAGTTTCATGCAAGAAGCCTTAAATGGCAAGGTAAAAGAAGTGAGAGCTTCAAAAAGGTTGAAAACTCATCCTGTATGTCTTGCCACCGAGGGTGAATTGTCCATCGAAATGGAAAAGGTGCTGAAAGCAATGCCTGATAACATGGCAGGAAACGTCCATGCCGAAAAAATACTTGAAATAAACACCGAGCATCCGATGTTTGAAAAAATCAAAAATGCTTATGCCGATGACAAGGATAAATTAAAAAAATTATCAAGCGTATTATACAATCAGGCGCTGCTAATCGAAGGACTTCAGATAGAAGACCCTGTTCAGTATGCAAATGATGTGTACGAGCTTATAGAAAAGTAATTTTAAAATCTTTCCGTTAAAAAAACTTAATTTTGACCTATTAAAAGCAACAGCATTCGACAAATCTAAAAGTCGAATGCTGTAATTTAAATATATTTGTATTTTTCCCCAAGTTAAAATGCCAAAAATTATTTACAAGTCTCAAGCCCTTTTTTATTGCTTATTTTTTTCAAAATATTCTTCCAGTGTGAGCCCCGATTCATATACATCCGTTGCCATTTCGACACCCAAAAATCTTATATGCCACGGTTCATACATATATCCCGTTATCTCTTCTTTTCCTTTCGGATATCTGATGATAAATCCATATTCGNNTCGCTTCACATGTAATATCCATTGACAGCCCTGTCTGATGCTCGCTTTGTCCTGCTTTTGCACTGAATTTGTCGGCTGCTTCCTGTCCGTGGTTAGCTGCATAAGAGCTGTACAGAGATACCTGAGTATTATATGACCTGTAGCCGGAACGTGCATACAAATCATAGCCGTCTTCCTTGGCTGCAGCAAACAGCTCCTTTAAAGCTTCATACGCCGGTTTTCTCAGCTGATTTACTTCCGGATTAGCCAGTACTGTTGGCACATCCGTCAGTTTAACAAGATCCTCGGGTACATATGTTTCCGAAAGATTATTTTTTCTGTTTACTAACACATCTATTGCATCGGGTTTTTCAACCATTATTATTTCCTGATTACCAGGTTTTTCAGCTTCCGGCCCTTCTTCAGGTTTTTCAGGATCCTTCTCAGGATCTTCTGCTTTACCGCCATTTTCATCCGGTCCTTCCTCTTCTTTATCTGCCGGTTTTTCTTCATTTACAGGTTCTTCTGCAGTCGGGTTTTGCTTATGAGATATTCCCTCTATCAGCTTCTTTGTTCCGAATATAAATATCAATAATACGGCGACAAGAAATAAAAGTCTATGTATCTTTAGTTTCTTTTTCTTTTTCATTTTTCTCCTCTTCCGTTCTTTTCTATATTTTTTTCCACATTATGATTGCGTCTTCAATAGGCTTTGAATAATATCTTGGTCTTTTGCCTGCTGATACAAAGCCGAATTTTTCATAAAGGTTGATTGCCGGCATA
>DMJQ01000193.1 GCA_003457065.1 Clostridiales bacterium | reverse complement strand
TTTCCTGATACAATAAGACGTACAAAATATGTAGAAGATCATGGATTGTTTTATATAGGAGCAGGTGTATCGGGTGGTGAAGTAGGAGCATTAAAGGGACCAAGTATAATGCCTGGTGGATCGCATGACGCATGGCCTTGTATTAAGGATGTTTTTCAAGCAATTTCGGCAAAGGTAGAAGATGGAACTCCTTGTTGCGATTGGGTTGGAGACAATGGTGCAGGACATTTTGTCAAAATGGTACATAATGGTATAGAGTATGGCGATATGCAACTGATTTGTGAAGCATATCNNAACTTTTGCATATCTCCACTCCCATTGATTATTGCTATTTACCATTTGAAGTGCTGGCTCCCTAGATAGTTGTATATTAACCATATCATTTAATGAAATATTATCTTAAAATGTCTGCTGATGAAATTCACTTGGTATTTAAAGAATGGAATCAGGGAGAACTGAACAGTTATCTTATAGAGATAACAAGTGATATATTAGCATTTAAAGACACTGATGGTAATCCTTTAGTTGATAAGATTTTGCCGGACAAAAGGGTACTGGAAAATGGACTTCTGTTGCTTCATTAGATGAAGGAGTTCCATTGACATTGATCGGAGAAGCCGTTTTTTCTCGTTTTCTTTCTTCAATGAAAGAAGAAAGAGTTTATGCTTCGAAGATACTAACAGGTCCAATGCCAAAATTTGAAGGTGATAAACAGGCATTTATAGAAGATATAGAAAAGGCGCTTTATGCATCAAAAATTATATCATATGCTCAGGGTTACTCACTTATGCAAGCTGCTGCAAAAACATACGATTGGAATCTAAATTATGGCGGTATAGCATTATTGTGGCGTGGAGGCTGTATAATTAGATCTGTTTTCTTAAGCAAAATAAAAGAAGCTTTTGATAAAAATCCACAATTATGCAATTTGTTATTAGATACATTTTTTAAAGAAAAGGTTGAAACTTCTCAGTCAGGTTGGAGAAGAGTTGTGTCACAGGCAGCATTAAACGGAATTCCGGTTCCTGCTTTATCATCAGCACTTTCCTACTATGATGGATATAGATCTGAAAGATTGTCTGCTAATTTGTTGCAAGCTCAGCGTGATTATTTTGGTGCTCATACATACGAGCGAATTGATAAAGAACGAGGAGAGTTTTTCCATACAAATTGGACTGGCCAGGGCGGGTTTACACATTCTTCAGAATATCAGGTCTAATATAATAAGAAGGAGATGTTTATATGGAATTAAGAAAAAGTTATAAATATTCATTACTTGTACCTACAAGTATGGGTGTTCGAATTACACCATTAAACGGTCAACCTGTTCATANNCAGGCCACAAGTGCCGAATCAAATGTTGCAAGCATTTCTTCGTATCTTGGACTTCCGGTAAAAATTCTTACTGCATTTGTAAAAGATAGTCCAATTGCTAAATTTATTAAAAATGATTTAAAAAGCCGTCATATGGATTATGAGGGTGTTGAGGTAGAACAAGGAAATCCCTGGGGGTATCGTCATCAGTTTAATATAGCAGACAGCGGATATGGTACACGAGGTCCAAGAGTCCATAACGATAGGGCAGGCGAAGTAGGTCAAATACTAAATGTTAAGGATTTTGACTTAGAGAGAATTTTTGCTGTTGAAGGCGTCCAAATTTTACATTTATCCGGTTTAATTGCAGCGCTGTCTCCTGATACAAGTAATTTCTGCTTAGAATTAGCTAAATATGCTAAAAAACACGGAACAAGAATATCATTTGACTTAAATTATCGTGCATCTTTTTGGCAGGGAAGGGAAGCAGAATTAAAAAATACATTTACTGAAATAGCAGGCATATCTGATATCCTTGTGGGAAATGAAGAAGACTTTCAGTTGTGTTTGGGAATTAAAGGCCCTGAGGCAGGAGGAAAGGATACTTCAATAATAGACAGCTTTAAAAATATGATAAGCAAAGTTAAAAAAGAATATCCTAATGCTTCTGTATTTGCAAACACCCTGCGACAAGTAACGAGTGCCAATAGCCATATGTGGGGAGCATTAATGTTAGTGAATGATAATTGGTATGTTGCCGATTCTCGTGAAATAACAGTATTAGACCGTATAGGTGGCGGTGATGGATTCGTAGGCGGTTTGCTTTATGGTATTCTAAAAGGTTGGGAACCAGAAAAATGGGTTCAGTTTGGGTGGGCAAGCGGTGCAATGGCTACTACTTTTTTAACTGATTATGCCCAGCCGGCTGATGAAGAACAGATATGGAGCATTTGGGCAGGAAATGCGAGAGTTAAAAGATAAAACTAAAGAGGTTAAAATATGATATATGGAAATTTAAATAATCTTGGAGAACCAAATACTTATCCAAAAATCATATATAGGTTATTAGAGTATTTGAAAAATAAAGATTTTAATATTATGGAACCAGGTAAATATGAGATTGAAGGAAAGGATATTTATTTTTCAGTTACTGATACGAAGACTGATATAATAGAAAAGAAAAAAGCTGAATCTCATGTTAAATATATAGATATTCAATTCTCACCAAATGGCGGAGAATTAATGGGATTTGCCATAGATGAAGGGAATAATGAAATTACAGAAAACAAATTAGAAGAAAAAGATGTCTTAAAATATTCTGTAGTTGAAAATGAAAAGTTTATAAAAATGATTCCTAATGACTTTTTTATATTTTATCCGTGGGATATACATAGGCCAGGCTGCATAGACGGCGAACCATGTGATATAAGAAAAGTAGTAGTAAAAGTAAAAATGGACTTAATTTAATTATTTGAAATTCTATTGAAGTAATTGAAATTCAAGGATAACCTGTCAAGCGTTATCCTTGGATTTTTTTAACAATGAAAGAGTTTTTATAAACTTGTTGATTGTAGACACAAAAAGTTTAACTTTTATAGTCGATCCATCCTTGCTTTCACATGTGAAACTGCTAAGAATAAGATGTTTAATACATTTTAATATTCATTTAGCAGTTTTTTTGTTGTTTTAAATAAAAAATCAGTTAAAGTTCAGATAGTAAACAATTATATTTCAGGTTTATGCTATATTATTGAATCATTCCAGTGATAAGGAGTGAGAAAAAATGGATAAGCCTAAAGGCAGACATGAACTGAAGCATTATATCAACTATATAGATGTTATTGAACTTGGAAAAAGATTACCATTTGTAGCTAGTCTAGATAAAAATGGCACAGAAGAAAATGGGTATAGAGTCAGAAGCCTTTATTTTGACAACTATAATGACAAGGCATTAAAAAAAAAGGTAGACGGTGTAAATGAGCGAGAAAAATTTCGTTTAAGATTTTACAATGATAATACTTCTTTCATACGTCTTGAAAAGAAAAGCAAAAAAAATGGAATCTGTTTTAAGGAAAGTGCAGTAGTGACAGAGGAACAATGCATCAGCATAATTGCCGGAGATTTTGCGGTGCTAAAAGAAGGAAATAATCCTTTATGTATGGAATTGTATGCAAAAATGCATTATCAGCATCTACGTCCGAAAAACATAGTAGATTATTGGCGTGAGGCATATGTTTATCCTCCGGGAAATGTGCGTATTACTTTGGATTATAACATTCGTACAAGCTATAATACTCATATTTTCTTGAACCCTGAACCTGTTCCGATACCGATTCCAGATACTTTTATTCTGGAGGTCAAATATGATGAATTTTTGCCAGAGATAATTCGTGGACTAGTATCCCTTAGCAGTAGAAGAAGTAGTGCCTTTTCAAAATATGCAGTAACAAGAATTATTTAACTTGGAGGTAATAATAATGACATTTAAAGACGTTTTCAAATCAAGTTTTTTAGAGAAAGCTACGGAGTTTTCAATTTTGGATGTTACAATTGCTATGCTTTTAGCTTTTGCCATTGGTCTTTTTATATTTTATGTTTATAAAAAAACTTTTGCAGGAGTTATGTATAGTGCTTCTTTTGGAGTTTCTATAATGGCTATGACACTTATTACAACATTTATTATACTCGCAGTAACATCAAATGTTATTTTGTCCCTTGGTATGGTAGGCGCACTATCTATTGTACGTTTTAGGACAGCAGTTAAAGAACCTTTAGACATTGCTTTTTTATTTTGGGCGATTTCAGTAGGTATAGTTATAGGCGCAGGATTAATACCTCTCGGCGTAATTGGATCTATTTTCATTGGAATTGTTCTTCTTGTATTTGTTAACAAAAAGAGCAGTGATACACCATATATAATTATACTTAATCTTGAGAATGATCAAGCCGAAAAGGATTGTATGGAGAAGATAAGAACAATGACTAAAAAGAATCTAATTAAAACAAAAACTGCTTCAAAAAATGGTATCGAACTTACAGTTGAAGTAAGACTTTTAGATATGTCAGCTAAACTCATCAATGAATTACTTACTATAAATGGTGTAAATAATGCTTGTCTTGTAAGTTATAATGGTGAGTATACAGCCTAAACAATGAGGTGGAGACTTGATAGGAAGTAAAAAAATAAATATAATTATAGCAATAAGCCTTGCTTTTGCCTTGGTGATAACAACTATCTTAATATCAGTTGGAAATATGCAAAAAACAAGTACTACAAATAAAAACGAGGCAGAATACGCAACTAAAATTTTTGGGAGTGAGATTATCTCTATTGAAATTATTGCTGATGAAAAGGAATGGCAACAGATGCTTGACAATGCTATAAATGAGGAATTTATTATGGCAGATGTTATAGTGAATGGCACCAAGTTCCAATCCGTTGGAATTAGACCCAAGGGCAATTCCAGTCTAACCCAGGTAGTAAATTCTGATAGTGATAGATATAGTTTCAGACTACAATTTGATGAATATATTAAAGGACAGACCTGTTTTGGACTTGAAAGTTTTGTCGTTAACAATATGCTTGGAGATAATACCTATATGAAAGAATATATTTCTTATGATCTAATGCAGGAAATTGGCGTGGATGCCCCTTATTTTGGATTTGCAGATATTAAAGTAAACGATGAAAATGTGGGATTATATCTTGCTGTAGAACTTTATAATGAGAGCTATGAGCAACGTGTATTTAATGATATATCAGGTATGCTATATAATGTTAAGAGTATGGATATGGGCGGAAACAATGGAGAAAACAAGTCACCCCAGCAAGGAGGAAATGGGGCATCTATTTCAGATGAGCAAAATGGAAGAACTCAAAAACAGAATGATGCATTCCAACAGGGAGCCGAATCTCAACAGTTTCCTGAAAATATGCCGAATGCTCAACCTCCCTTAAATTCAGTTGATAGCGGTCATACGGAGTCATCTCCGCCAGAAAATACGAATATGCCATCTGAAACTATGCAGGGAAGAGATAAAAACATGGAAGGTGGATTTGGCAGAGGTGGTGGGCGTGGCAGTTCAGGGGGCAGTCTTGAATACACAGACGATGAAATAGAAAGCTATAGTTCTATTTTTAGTAATGTAGTAGGTAAAGGCACCAATAATGATTTTAAGCGTGTTATACAAGCTCTTAAAATGCTTTCAGAAGGCAATGAACTTGATAAATATTTTGATGTAGATAAGATACTTCGCTATTTAGCAGCACACACCATCGTGGTCAATCTGGATAGCTATAGTTCAAGTATGGCACAAAATTATTATATTTATGAGAAAAATGGCAAAATTACTATTTTACCTTGGGATTATAACCTTGCATGGGGAGGATTCCAAAGCAAAGATGCTTCATCTGTTATCAACTTTCCCATTGATACACCTTTAAGTGGAGTTAATATGTCAAGCAGGCCATTGATTGAGAAGTTATTTGCAAATGAAGAATATCTAGAAAAATATCATAATTATTTGCAGCAATTAGTTAATGAATATTTTTCTGATGGAAAATTTGAAGAAAAGGTAAATAGTCTTGATGCATTGATTTCTTCATATGTACAAAATGATAAAACTGCTTTTTGTACTTATGATGAGTATAAGAAAGCTGTTTCATCCTTTATTACCCTTGGAAATCTTAGAGCGCAAAGCGTTCGAGGACAGATAGATGGCACAGTTCCATCAACAGCTGAAACACAAAATACAAATGGTGCTAATCTGATTTCAGCAGGTGATTTCAATCTATCTGACCTTGGTAGTATGATGGGTGGAAAAGGAGGAAATATAGGCGATATTCCGAATGAAATGGGTGGACAAAATCCAGGGCAGTTTCCTGGAAATATGAGCAATGCATTGGACATGGATCTTATTGCTAAAGCAATGGATATCATTCAACAAGCAAACGGAGAGATCACAGAGAGTGTAAAGGAAGACTTAATAGAACTTGGTCTAACTGAAGAACAGATTGAACAGATTTCTATAATGGGCAATAAACAATCAGAAGACATGAGACAAGGAAATCGAGACAATATGCCATTTAATGATGGTGGAATGAATCGGCAAGGAGACGTATCCAGCTCTAAGTCAGAAAACAGATATAATGAGCAGAATTTGAAAACTAGTGATATTGTTAGTTTTGGTGCTTTATTATTAGGTTTAGCTGTAGCCTTAATATTCGTCAAAAAATATAAAAAGAATTATTAAGTAATAAGCCACAAGATTTTGTTAAGCTTTCTTTATATCTTGTGGCTATATAGTATTATCCAGTTAAGGAGTAGATAATTTATATTTTATAAATTTTATGATACAATTAAATCATTAGGTAAAAATAAATTATAGAAGTGAGTTTTGGATTTAAAAGAAATAGTTTTTATTGTTCCTATAGAATTCTTACAAAGATTAGGAAGGAATGAAGAATAAGATGGCTAAAATTTTAATTTGTGATGATGAAGCAGGACTTCGTGCTGTATTAAAGCGGTATGCAAAATTTGAGGGGCATGATGTTATGGAGGCAGGAGACGGACTAGAGGCGATTGAACTTTGCCGTAAAAATGCTTTTGACATCATTATTATGGATATAATGATGCCCGAACTGGATGGATTTTCTGCTGTGGAAGAAATACGTAAATTTTCCGATATGCCTGTAATTATGCTTTCTGCTCGTGGTGAAGAGTATGACAGAATCTTGGGTTTTGAGATTGGGGTAGACGATTATGTTGTCAAACCATTTTCTTCAAAAGAGATTATGTTAAGAGTAGGTGCTATTTTACGTAGAACCGAGAAGAACAGCTCAGTAAAGTCAGATGAAAATGGGCATATTATTTTTAAAAAAGATGGATTAAAAGTAGATATGACGGCATATAAGGTATTTATTGATGGGGTTCAAGTAGATATGGCACCTAAGGAATATGATTTATTATTTTTCCTAATACGAAATAAAAATATTGCTATACCACGAGAGAAGATTATGACAGAAGTATGGGGATTTGACTATTATGGTGATGACAGGACCTTAGATACTCATATGAAACTTCTTAGAAAATCACTGGGTCCTTATTCATATCTTATAAAAACCCTTCGTGGATTGGGGTATCGCTTTGATGAGTAGATTTAAATTACAATGGAAAATATTTGGATTTTTGATAGGATNNAATATTAATTCTCTGGCTATTTCAAACAGTGTTTTTAAGTGATATGTATAAGTTTACAAGGAAGATTGAAATTGATAAAGTCATTGATTTGGTGGAGAAAGAAATCAATAATCCTAACCTTAAGGATATTCTATATGAAATTGAATTGACCAAAGAAATAATTGCAAAACCCACGCAAGATTTTTCTCCGCCAGTTCGTCCAGTTCCTAACAGAGATAACCCCAGAATGCCAGAAACTATTACAAAAGCTCAGGATTTTATTTTAGAGGATGGGAGTATTATTTCACTTACATTTTATGCCATGGTAACTCCCGTTGATGCAACAGTATCCACTCTACAAATACAGCTTTTTATTATTACTGGAATTATGGTCGTTCTTGCAACAATACTTGCTATGATTATATCAAGGCATATATCAAAACCTATTGAAAAAATTAATCAAAGTGCTAAGACATTGGCAATGGGTAATTATGAGACAGAGTTTCATGGTAGCGGATTTTTAGAAATTAAGGAACTATCTGATACTTTAAATACTGCGGCCACTGAACTTTCACAGGTGGAGCGATTGCGTCGTGAGCTTATGGCAAATATATCTCACGACTTGAGAACACCTCTTGCATTAATATATAGCTATGCAGAGATGATGCATGATTTTCCGGAAGAAGTAACGGCTGAGCAAAGTCAGATTATTATGGATGAAACAGAGCGCTTGACATCCCTTGTAAATGACGTTCTTGATATTTCCAATATAGAAAGAGGAATAGAGAAGTTAAGTAAGAGAAAATATAACCTTACTAAAAGTCTTGAAAAAACAATCAACCGTATAAGTGAACTTGTAAAAAAAGAGGGTTATTTATTGGAGTTTTTGCATGATGGTGATGATGTTTATTTGTTTGCAGATGAAATTAAGATTACCCAGGCATTTTATAATCTCCTGCTTAATGCAATCACACATTGTAGCCAGGAAAAGAATATAATTGTAAAGCAAAGCATTGATGGTAACGTTGTAAAGATTGAGGTAATAGACCATGGAGAAGGTATCTCAGACAATGATTTGCCATATATATGGGAACGCTATTACAAGGTTGATAAAAAGCATAAAAGGTCTATAATGGGTACTGGTCTTGGATTATCTATAGTGAAAAAAATAATAGAAATGCATAATGGTGAATATGGTGTTGAATCAAAGATAGGAGAAGGCAGCGTTTTTTGGTTTAAATTAGAGCAAATAAGTAAGAGTTAAAATGGAAAAGCAGAGATGGTAAAAAAAGGTATTGTAGTGAATAAACTATAAAGTGTAGAGCAATTTGAGCTTGCCGGTATGGAAAGACCTCAAATAAAAGGGGGAGGATCTCCTTGTATCAGTTTTATTTTACCAAACTATACCAGGATGTTACAACTTTATTTTATCACGTCAAAATATAAAAAATGATGCATATCATCGGGAACTCATATATTTTTGTCGAAAATAAAAAATAATTNNAGATGAAACGTCCCCCTGACCGTTAAAAAGTTGTTCTTTAAAATAAAGAGCAACTTTTTCAATATTAATATATAGATGTATACCCATCAAAGTAATGTACATGACCATTGCTAAAGGTTGTCATTCCACTGTAATAGTGGGTGTGTCCACCACTTGTTTCGATTTCGGGGCCAGTATTTACTTCAATTCTATGGATGTGCCCATCATTATATGTTGTAGTAGCAGACATATAATGTGTATGTCCGGGAATATCCGGAACAGCAGAAGTTATTCCACTATAAAAGTGTCTATGGCTGTCATTGACGGTTGTTGCGCCTTCAAAGCTGTGTGTATGCATTCTATTAATCAAATATATCACCCCCAATTCAATTATGTATAACATTATATGATTATATATATTTGTTGTGTGCTTATCGGACAAATATAAAGGATAGTATCGTTGTACTTTTTAAATTTCATGTTAGTTTTTCTAATTTCCTTGATGATCTCACGGCATTCATATATCCGTATATAAATATAACCCCGGGGCGTATTTCAGGCTCGGGGTTTGTTGGTTCTTAGCTGTTAATCACCAGCGTGCTGCCGTTTCGGTCTTTTTCTACAGAAATGGATGCTTCGATGGTTTCTTTTAGCATCTGGACGTGAGAGATGATGCCCACAAGTCTTTTTGAGCCCTTGACGGAGCTTAATATGTTAAGGGCATCTCTTATGGATAAGCTGTCCAGACTTCCGAAACCTTCGTCGATAAACATTGTGTCGATTCTTATGCCGCCGGATTGTGCTTGCACAACAGCGGAAAGACCAAGAGAGAGTGCCAGTGAGACAAGAAATTTTTCTCCGCCGGATAAACCTGCCACACCTCTTTTTTCACCTGAGTAAGTATCGAACACTTCAAGCTCCAGTCCTGCTTTTCTTGCCCTGCCGCTTCCTTCAAGAGTTCTGCAAAGCTGGTAGCGCCCGTCATGGACATTTTTCAGAAGCCTGTTTGCTTCTGCCGTTACGGAAGTGAGCATGACTCCGAGCACGTAGCGCCTTAAACTTATTCCACGGTCACCTCTTAAGATTATTCCGAAGTTGTTGTACATGTCATATTTACGAATCTTTTCCTGAAGAATTTTCTGCTCTTTTTCCGTTTTCTTTATGATTTTTTCAATTCGTCCTTTTCTGTCGGCACTAAGGGCGATTTGTTTTTCATATTCGGTAACCGCCTTTTCAAGAGAGGCTATTGAATTTTTAATTTCGTCGATGTTCGGCCGTTCCTTGTCTTCCGTTAACTTTATAAGTCTTTCAAGATTTTTTGCCACAGAGCCTTTTTCAATAGTGTAAATTTGAATTTGTTTATCCCAGTCATCCAGCATATCCTGTGTTACAAGAAATGATTTGAATTCAGCTGTGTCCGCAAAGTTATTTTCTTTTAGCAAATCATGATACTCGTATTTGCCGGTTTCATATTCGTTGTTTTTATTAGCGGTATCATCTTTCAGAAATTGCAGCCTTGCATTTGAAGAACTAAGCAGATTTTCTGCGGTACTTTTTTTCTCGGAGAGACTGTTAAATTCATCTGTGTATTTATCTATTTCGGTTTTGAGCGAATTTATTCTGCTTATTAAATTATCTTCGCTGTCGATGCCTTCAATTTTTCGTGCACTTAAAGAATTGAATTTTGCCAATTTTTCTTCCTTTAATTTACTTTGCTCTGATATTTTAATGTTTAATTCCGACAGTTCACTGTCAAGCTTTCCAACCTGAGCACTGAGTTTTGTTTCGGCACTGATAATGTCGTTCAGCCTGCTTAACTCTGTTTGTGCCTTTTTTAGCGTGTTAAAAATATCTTCTCTTGAATCATCTTTTAAACTTTCCTTTAATCCGTCAATTTCCTCCTGAATGCTTTTCATGCTTTCAGTCTTTAACAGCTTTGCGGCATCCTGCTTGGCAATTGTATTTATCAGACTATTGGATTCGCCATTTAGCTTGTTTAATTCCGAGCTTAAGCTTTTGACGGCCGAAACATCTGTGCTGTCTTTTGCTTCGATGGCTTTTTTGGGGTGGTGCACGCTGCCGCAGACCGGACATTCCTGTCCTTCCGTTAAATTTGCACCTATTAAATATGCTGCACCTTCAATATACTGGCTGTAAGCAGCCGCGTATTCATTTTTCTTTAACTCGGAAACCCTCTTGTTGTTTTCCAGCTGTTTGTTCAGTTTATCAAGGCTTATGTCAATTTTATTTATTTCAAGGCTGATTGACTTAACTTCTGCGGTTTTCTTATCCATCAGCGTGAATTTATCTGCTTTTTCTTTCAGCTGCGGGAGTTTAAGGCTGTAGTTGTTAAAAATAAAGTCCTTTTTTTCTGTATATTTTTGTAATTCTTCTTTTGATAATCTGTAAAGGTCCTGCTTTCTTTTATTTTCTTCCGTGAGTTTTTCAAGCTTGACTTTTTCTTTTTCTGCCTCTGCTTTGACAGCTGTCATAACCTTGTAAACCTCTGTCAGCCCTTCTGTTTTTATTTTTTCTTCTTTAAGCTTTTCAATATGGTCTTCGTTCTTTTTTAAACTTTCCATTGCCTGCTTTATTTTTTCCAGAGATGAACAGCAAGTTAAATCGTTTTTTTCTTCTGTTTCAAGCTTCAGCTTTGCTGCCTGAAACTGTTTGTACAAATTTAAGACACTTGTGTATTTCTGTGAAACATTGAGAGCTTTTCTTCCTCTTTCGAGCTTTGTTGAAATGGTATTCATATGTTCTTCTTTTTCTTTTATTTTTACAAGCTCTTTTTCTGTCCTGTCTCTTTCTTCAAACAAATTAAATATGTCATTTTGAAGCTGGTATCTTGTTTTTTCCGCTGCCAGCAATTTGGCTTTTTCCTGCTTTTCATTAACCGTGCTTTCAATTGATGAAGTTAATTCCAAAACCTGGCTTTGCAGTTCATCAACTGAATCTGCGTGCTCGGATTTAAGCAGGACAGTCATATTTTCTCTTTTTAAGGTAATGTCTTTTGCTATGTTTCTTGCCTCATTGCAGATCCATTCAGCTACATCCTGCCATTTTTCAGCATTGAAAAGCGTGACAAGTATTTCTTCCTTTTCATCCGATTTTGCCAGAAGGAGTTTTTCAAATTTTCCCTGAGGAAGAATTATGACCTGAATGAACTGCTCGTGGTTAAGTCCTATTAATTCGCACGCTTTATTCTCAATCTCCCTTATTTTGGGATTTTCAAAAAACGGCACAAATATTCCTTCAGCATTTAAAAACATGGCATTTTGAGATACATTGTAATCCTTGCTTCCGTTTCTTTTAGTCCGTATGGTTATGCTTCTTGTGAATTTATATGTTTTATCAGAAATTTTAAATATGAATTCCACTTCCGTAGGCATGTCCTCATCAGCCATCTGGCATCTCATAGCGGTGATGTCGCCGCGCTGTCCGCCGCTGGATTTGCCGTACAGTGCATAGGTGATGGCATCAAGAATGGTTGTTTTTCCGGAGCCCGTAATTCCGTGTATTAAAAACACTCCTGAATCCGCGAATTTTTCAAAATCTACTTCCTGCTTTTTCACATATGGACCAAAAGCCTGAAAAGTTAATTTAACAGGTATCATTGCTCACACTCCTCATTTTCAACCGCCGCAACTGCCTGACTGAACAATTCCTTTTGTTCTTCTGTCAGGTCACTTCCCGTTACTTCTTTATAAAACCTTTCCAATATGCCGTCAGGGGAGAGGCTGTACAGCTCTTCAACGGTAAGCTCGTTTTCTTCGGTTTCGTTCATTTTTCCGGAAATATTCAGCAGATTGACGTAGTAAGTTCTGAAAAGTTCTACTGCTTCCATTCCGGCATATCTGTCGGTTATTTCGATTTTTAGATAATCATCTCTGCAGGTGTCTTTTTCTGCAAGGGCTAAAATTTCATCAAAAGTTCCGCGCATGACTCTTGTTTCTCTTTGAGGCACAACCTCTAATTCTTCAATGCTGATAGTATCCTCAATATTTAATACAGTCACGGATTTTTTGTNNTTTTTGTGTCCTGCTTCGCTGAATGAATATTTGAGGGGAGAGCCGCTGTATCTTACGTTGAAGTCCCTGTTCTGTGCTCTGTGAAGGTGTCCCATGGCAACATAATCAAAGCCATCGAAAATTTCGGCAGGCACTGCCGAAGAGCCTCCCACCATGGCAGCCCTGTCGCTGTCGGAGAGTGTGGAGCCGCTGACAAAACAGTGGCACATTAGAAGATTTTTTTTGCCTGGTTTAAAATTGGTTTTCATATTGTTTAAAATGCAGTTCATTGCATCTGAATAGCTGCTTATTTTTTCTTCAGGGAAAAGTGCCCTTACTTCGTCTGTGTTAAAATACGGCAATACGTAAATATCCACGTTGTTTAATTCCACGACGCTGATTTCCCTGGAAAGTTTTCCGAATATATATAAGCCTGATTTTTTCAAAATCTCGCTGCATGATGCAAGGCGGGCAGCTCCGTCGTGATTTCCTGCCGATATGATCACAGGAATTCCTATTTCATTGCACAATTTTGTAACGGCATCATTATATAATGAAATAGCTTCGGCGCTTGACACGGAGTGGTCAAATACATCACCTGCAATAATTACCGCATCAATGTTTTGTTCTCTGACTGCATTAATTAAAAAATCAACAAAGCTTTTCTGCTCCTCAAGGAGAGAAGCGTTGTGCAGACTGATTCCTAAATGCCAGTCGGATGAATGAATTATTTTCATTTTTGTCCCCCTTATAGTTTTTCTGGGTTTGTTGCTTTTATTTCTTCATAGGTTGTTACTCAACTCATGATTTTAATCTATTCAATTGTCTGACATGTAGCAATTGAAAAAACAGAGCGCAGAATGCGCTCTTTAGTTGCTGTATTGTTAGCCGGATTTTAGAACCCCAGATCTTCTCCCACAAGTATTACCTTAATTCTGTTCTGAGGCTTGCAGTACCTTGTAACAAGTATCTGGCTGCACAATGTATCTTTCGAAGTGCATTCCGAACATTTGCCTGTAAAGCGGCAAGGTGACTGTGAATTTGTCCTGAATGCGTTGGGAACCGTTGCATCAGATCTTATCTTTCCCAGTGCATCGCCTAAATCAGGAACAACCTTGTTCATTCCGGCAACCACGATTACACTGTCGGGTCCGTAGCAGTATGCGGCAAGTCTGTTGCCGTTTCCGTCAACGTTCATTAATTCGCCGTCCATGGTTATTGCGTTGGTGCTTGTCAGGAAAATATCTGCTGTTAAAGCCTGTTTCATCAGTTTTATTCTTTCTTCGGGAGAGCCGGCTTTATCTCTGTCAATAACTGAAACCTGTTTTTCTTCTAAAAGCTTCTTGATCCCTAATTCATCAATAGTGTATGAACCGCCCCATGACACAATATCATCCTTGTTAATCATGGACATTACTTTTTCTATTGCTTCTGTCTTAGTGTCAACATAGCAGCCTTCCATGTTTCTTTTCTTGAGATTTTTAATAATAGTATCACTTTTTACCCTGTAAGCCTCTTTTATAAAATCCATTTTTATCCCTCCTGAATTTATTATTCTAATCGTAACAATTATAGTATATTAAAGGCATGAATTCAACTGTAATATAAAAACCCGTGCCGCCTCGCCCGCATTCGCGGTATTAAAAGATTAAGGCCTTGAACTTTTGCTGTCATAGTGAAATCATGCGCAATAAATAATTGATATAAAAATTCATAGGTGCTATAATTATTACCAAACAATACATAGGAAGGATATAAAATGAAAGTACACGAAAGATTTTTAAATTATGTGAAATTTGACACTCAATCAGTACCGGATTTGGAAGTTATTCCAAGCAGCGAAAAACAAAAAGTGCTGGCACGTTACCTGGTAGAAGAAATGAAGTCCATGGGAATAAAGTATACATTCACGGATGAGCACGGATATGTCTACGGAACTGTTCCGTCAAACACTGATAAAGATGTGCCGGTAATAGGTTTCATTGCACATATGGACACATCTCCGGATATGCCCGGCGATGACATTAAGCCTAAAATAGTTCATGATTATGATGGCAGAGACATTGTCCTGAATGAAGAAAAAAATATAGTGATGAAGACTGAAACATTTGAGCATCTGTTGGATTATGTGGGCAACGATCTGATTGTTACCGATGGCACAACATTGCTTGGAGCCGACAACAAAGCAGGAATAGCGGAGATATTGTCCATGGCGGAATATTTCATAAACAATCCCGGCATAAAGCACGGAACAATCAAAATAGGCTTTACTCCTGACGAGGAAGTCGGAAACGGAGCAAATAAGTTCGATGTGAAAGGCTTTGGAGCGGACTTTGCCTACACTGTTGACGGTGGAAAGTTAGGGGAAATAGAGTACGAAAATTTCAACGCGGCAAGTGCCAGAATTCAAATAAACGGAGTTAATATTCATCCAGGCTCCGCAAAAAATAAAATGAAAAATTCAATACTTACGGCAATGGAATTTCAGGGAATGCTTCCGGCTGAAGAAATGCCGCAAAACACGGAAAATTACGAGGGATTCAGCCACTTGAACGACATAAGCGGAGACGTTGAAAAAACTTGTTTAAGTTACATAATAAGGGATCACAACCTGGACAAATTCAATGCTAAGAAGGACAGATTCGTAAAAATAGCAGATTATTTAAATGAGAAATACGGAGAAGGAACAGTTGAGTTAGAGATAAAAGATTCATACTACAATATGAAGGAAAAGATACTGCCTCATATGCACATTATTGAAACTGCGCAGAAAGCCATGAAAAACATAGGCATCGAGCCGGTCATTGTTCCCATAAGAGGAGGAACCGACGGTGCAAGATTGTCTTACATGGGTCTTCCTTGCCCTAACCTGTGCACAGGCGGACACAACTACCACGGCAGATACGAATACATTCCTGTTCAGTCCATGGAAAAAGTGGTTGAACTGTTGACAGAAATAATTAAATTGTACGTTTAATGTGAATAAAAAAGATTCTTCAGGCTTTGCCGCCGAATGACTCATCATTCGGCGGGCGCCCCGAAGAATCTTTTATTCTTTCACTTTCTTTAAAATTCCCGTGTAGGTATCATCAATAGCTGCCTTGTTGGTTTTGTAAATATTAAAGGTCTTGATTATTTCGTAATCGTTGATACCTTCTATGAAAGCTCTTTCTTTTTCACCGATGAAGTTTAACACATACAATCTGTTTAAAGAATATTTGTTAAAAATACTTTCGTAGTTTGTCAGGCTGGCAGTTGACGGCTTTACGCTTTTTTCTATCAGCAGCATGTTAACCAGTTCCACAACCTTGGAATTGTAATTAACAGAAGAAAGAGGATTTAAGGTGTATCTGTAAAGCGTCGTATCCTTGTAAAGTGAAAAACTGTAATTACCGAAATTATAATTTCTAAAATCAATTGCTTCAGAACCTGCTGTCAAACCCCAGTTAATGTCTAAGAGGGAAGGTATGTTGTTTGCTTTTTTTAAATCGTCATAAACGAGGGCTTTAAGCATTTCTTTGTTATTGTTCTTAATGTAATAAGCATATCTGAAAAACAAAATATTTGCTTTGGCGTTGTCACTTGCAGTGAGGCCGTTCCATTTTTCCAGCGCACCCATGTACAAGTATTCCTTGACATCATACTTACTTACCAATGCAAAGATCTGCATCAGGTCTGAGTCCTTGAAATCATTACGTGCAATTATATTTGCCAGTATCTCATTTGCAAATTGTGCCTTTTCAGAGTCGGAATAATTACCGAATGTAATCATGTAAAAGTTGGTGCCCGCTACGTTGTAGTAGCCGCTTGAACGCAGTGACGCCATTGTTTCGATTGCGTTTAAGTCGTATAGATGCTCATCTTCGGGGAAAATATATCCGCCGAAATATACATACTCCAAAGTGTCCTTGGCTTTTATGTATTTTTTGTCTGTAGCGTCTGCGCCGTTCCAACTGTAATTGCCGAAATATGAATACATGTCTTCGCCCTTAATCGGGAGAAATTCAAGCTTGGTTAAATATTTGCCGTGATCGCTTGTTTTAATATCGTAATAAACTCTTTTTATTAATGCGGCGGCTTCCGCCCTGGTAATATTATTATTGCCTTTAAATGTTCCGTCTTCATATCCGGTAATGATTCCTGCGTTGTAAAGTCTTTTAATTTCATTGTAAAATTTGCCGTTTGTTTTCACGTCTTTGAAATTCAGGGGATTATCATAAACCGCATCCTTGCAGAATGCCGCTATTAAAGCAGCTGATTCCTCCCTGGTAATCGGCTTGTCAGGGTAAAAATTCTGTCCGGGAAAAATGTCTGAAAATGAATAGCCCCGGTTTGTTTTTAAATGCTCGTACATAGAAATAACAAAGGTATAGGACCAATGCTTGTTTGACATATCGCTGTAAGACATGCCGCTTGTGTAAATTTCATTCATTTTATTTTGTCGATAAGCTGTTTTTGCTAAGGCAGTAATGAACTCAGCTCTTGTGATGTTATTTTCCGGTTTGAAAGTGAAGTCTCCGTAACCCTTGAAAACCTTAAGAGTATTGGAAGCAAAATCTACATCGCTTTCCGCCCAATGATTATAAGTATCGTAATACACAGTTTTCGCCAATGCTGGCTGAATGGATAACACAATAAAAATAGTAATTAGTAATAATAGCTTTTTAAATTTCTTCAATTTGCGTCATCACCCTTTATAAACATATTTATATATTATATTATTTACCTCCTCTTCGGATATATTAAACACCTTTTTAAGAAATATTTCAATACTAATTTTTCCTAAATCAGATATATTTTGTAGACTGTTTTCCTGAGGTAAAAATATTTTAGCACTGCTTAATTTATTGGGATAATATTCATAAATATTGTTCCCGACTTTTTTGGCAAGACATTTAAAATAAAATTCGAAAATGTCCGAGTTAAGGTACGACAGGAAATAATTCAACTGAATTTTTTCGGTGAAATTATTCATCAGATATACATCTGCGCTGCAGAAGTATTCATTTACATCATAATAAAAATTGTTGCCTCTTGATTTAAACGGGAAAACAACTTTCGGATTTTCAAAATCGGATCGAATCCTGCCCCATTGCAGCTCATACCACTTTCTGTAACCTTTTACGCATTCTCTCCTGTTTTGCAGTTTCTGCTTAAAGGAAGACAGGTACTTAATTGTATGCGGATAACTTTGCTCGCAGTCTATCATATTTGTGTATAGCAGGTATAAGTTATTATATTTTATGCCTGATTTTGATATGCTGCTGTTTTTAATCCATTTTCTGAGCAAATTGCTTTCAAATTCATATTTTTCGATTGCATTTTCATCGACGATGAATGCCTTGTCCAATCCGGTTATAATCCCTTGCTTGATGGTGCACAGCTCGGATATGCATGTGTTGGAGACTGATTCAATGCGGTTGAACAGCTGTTCGTCCTCATCTTTCAGAATAGTCCAGCCTGCATCCTTAAGCTTTTCCTGACTATAAAGAAATTTTTCCTTCGTATTGTCCTCATAAAATTTGACGTATGAAAAGCTGTTTTTGTTTCCGCCTTTATTTGACAATGTAATCAGTGTAGGGCTTACCATAGCGTCTTTGAACACTTTATTTCCGCTGAAATCAACAATCGAAATAATGTCAAAGTTATTTTTTAAATATGCTCTCATTCTGTCGGCATATAAAGCTTCCATAAAGTATCTGGAGGTGATAAAAGATATCATGCCGTCAGATTCAAGGATATCCATGCTTCTTTTAAAGAAGCAGTAGGATATGTCTGCCTTGTCATAAAACACTTCGGGATACTTTTTGTACAACGCTTTTTTGTATTCCATGGATGTGTTTTTATGACCAACATATGGAGGGTTTCCGACTATGATGTCAAAGTTGTTTAATTTAAATGAATCTGTGAGGTAATCAAGATTAAATATGTTAAAATGAACATCTGAGCAGCTGCCGGCAAAGAGAATGCCCGCTTTTGTGAGAAATATTGAAAAATCATCTATATCTATTCCGTAAATCATGTTTTCAATAATATATTTATCATTAACTTCCTCCTTCAAATCATTTTTTATTTTTTTAAACGATTCAATCAGGAAATATCCGCCACCGCATGAAGGGTCGAGAATCTTTGTATTTTTATCTATTCCTTTAATTTCAAACAGCTGAGAAAGCATTTGATCTATAATATCAGCAGGTGTGTATACCTGCCCCAGGTTCTTTCTTTCCCTGCTGGTCAGCAAAGCTTCGTACAGTCTTGCCGGCCGGAAGTTGTTTAAATCAAAATTCCGCCTGCCGGATGCAATCAAGTTGAATATTCTTTCTTCGGCTTCGTAAATTCCGAGATTAAAATATTCATATTCATTAAATATATTCTCTTTATCAGTTAAAAAATATGGGGTTGATTTGTAAGAGTGAAAATTTTCGTCTAAAATGCGAAAGCCGTTAGCTTTGCAGTCGTAAAGTACCTTGGACACCAGAAAGATTACATACCTTACTCTGCTTATGTAATCATAGTTTCCTAAATCTTTTATTAAAGAATTCATTCCTTTCAGCAGTGACTTGTTCATAGGCACCTCTTGAATTGCATCGTTTAGTATATATTAACATGATACTGAAATTAAATCAATACAATCGGCTCCTAAATGCTATATAGTATTAAAAGCAAAAGGAGGTGATAACAATGATTGCGAAAAATCACACAAATTCAAAATTAACGCTTGTTTTAGATGCGGGGCTTGACGAAAATAATAAGAACATTATTAAGAACAAGACTTTCTCAAACGTTAAAGCGTCAGTGTCAAATGAGAATCTGTACGAACTGGGAACAGCCATATCAGATCTTCAGTCATATCCGCTGACTAAGCTGGTTAAAAAAGAAGAATACGAACTTGTCAATGAAATAGAGTAACTGTTTATATAAAAATTTATAAGAAAGGGGTGATAGCATGTCTAAAAAATTATCGATGAGTTTCAGGACTCAAGAAGGAAAAACAACGACCATGACTGTTGAAGAGCCCAAGAACGACCTTTCAGCAGCAAAANNGATAAGCGGCTTGCACTTATGATATAATAGCCATAGTATATGGGCTGGGTTGCCGCCCTTTGTCATTACGGGGACTTTAAGCCCAGAGAACAGATGTGCTCGGTCATCGGCAGCACGATGACCGCATAATATAAGCAGTCAGGAGGATTCCATGATAAACAAAGATGAAATAATCAAGAGTAACAGAACATTAAGAGATGTATCGGAATTAAAGGAAGTAATGTGGCTTAATCCAAGGCTAACAGCATATGAGGAGGCCGCAGAAAAAATAAATATGGATGTGTCCGCAATCGATGATGCCAAAGGGCGTCTTGATAAATTTGCCCCTCTCATAGAAATTCTCTTTCCAGAAACAAAAATATCCCGAGGTATTATAGAATCGCCTTTAAAAGAAATAAATAATATGAAAAACAAGCTCGTTTCATCATACGAAACAGAAATTTCAGGCAGACTTCTTCTCAAGATGGACAGTCACCTTGCCATTGCAGGCAGCGTCAAGGCGAGAGGCGGTATCTATGAAGTGCTGAAATATGCGGAACAGCTTGCGCTGAAAAGCAATATGATAAAAGAATCGGACGACTATTCAATACTGGCACAGCAAAAATACAGAGATTTTTTCAACAGGTACAAAATACAGGTAGGCTCCACAGGCAATCTGGGACTGAGCATAGGAATCACATCGGCAGCATTGGGATTTAATGTAACCGTACACATGTCATCGGATGCGAAACAGTGGAAAAAGGATCTTTTAAGGTCAAAAGGCGCACAGGTTGTGGAATATGACAGCGATTTTTCAAAAGCCGTGGAAGAAGGAAGGAAACTTTCGGATCAGGACCCCATGAGTTACTTTGTGGACGACGAAAATTCAATGAACCTGTTTCTTGGATATGCGGTAGCAGCAAGCAGGCTTAAAAAACAGCTTGATGAAATGAATATAACGGTTGACGAAGATCACCCCATGTTTGTTTACCTGCCGTGCGGTGTGGGAGGTGCTCCCGGCGGAATCACATACGGATTAAAATCAATTTTCAAAGATAATGTACATTGCTTTTTTGTAGAGCCTGTGCATGCGCCTTCAATGCTCATAGGAATGGCGACTGGACTGCACAACGACATATGCGTGCAGGACCTGGGAATAGACGGTATCACTCACGCAGACGGGCTGGCTGTGGGAAGACCATCTAAGCTGGTGGGAAAAATGATGGACTACGTGCTTGGAGGAATTTTCACTACAGACGATTATAAGCTGTATGATAACATGAGATACCTTCACGATACCGAAGGCATCGACATTGAGCCATCAGCCTGCGCAGCATTTGAAGGAGCGGTAAAAATGCAAAATTCAGAAGAAGGAAAAAAATACATCACGGAACATAAGCTAAAAGATAAATTGGGAAATGCGGTGCACATTGCATGGGCAACAGGAGGAAAACTGGTGCCGGAAGAAATAAACAGGCAATTTTTGGCCACACATTTAAATTAAATATTGATAATCAATAATTTGTTTGATAACATAAGTTACAAAACACTCGGAGGTAACAATATGAAGGTTAATACAAATCCCGCAAAAGGGATGAGAGATATAACGCCACAGGAAAAAGAAATCAGGGATTATGTGGAATGTGTTATAGTAAGTACATACAAGCAAAGTGGCTTTGAGCTTATTGAAACACCTGTTGTTGAAAATATAGAAAACCTGACCGGAAGCAAGGGCGGAGAAAATTTAAGCCTTATATTCAAAATATTAAAAAGAGGAGAAAAACTCGACTTTACAAAGGACGATTTAACAGAAGACGACCTGGCGGATTTAGGGCTGAGATACGACCTGACAGTTCCACTAAGCCGTTTCTACTGCAACAACCGTGCAAAGCTTCCTTCTGTGTTTAAAGCCATGCAGGTTGGAAATGTGTTCAGAGCGGAAAGAGCGCAAAAAGGAAGATACAGAAGCTTCAAGCAATGCGATATTGATATAATCGGTGACGGGAGGAATACGGCTGAACTGGAATTGATAGCTACGACGGCAAAAGCTCTTAATGCCCTGGGTGTCAAAGATTTCGCCGTTAGATTTAACGACAGGAGAGTTTTAAAAGCAGTAATAATAAACTGTGGATTCACCGAGGAAGATTTTGACGGAGTGTGCATAACTGTCGATAAATTAGATAAGGTGGGAATGGAAGGCGTTGAAAAAGAACTTCAAGGCAAGGAATACAGCACTGATGCCATTTCAAAATTAATGGACGCATTGAAAAGCATCAATGAAAACGGAACCGAATGCCTTATGAAGTACGGTGTTTCGGAAGATGTTGTCAGTGAAGTTAAGGAAGTGCTGGAAGGCGCACGTGAATATGCAGGCGGCAGATACGACATAGAATTTGATTTTACTTTAATAAGAGGCATGGGATATTATACAGGTTCAATTTTTGAAATTGCATACAAGGATCTTGGTTACTCAATAGCCGGTGGCGGACGATATGATGAAATGATCGGTAATTTTATCGGTGAAAAAATTCCGGCGGTAGGGTTTTCAATAGGTTTTGAAAGGCTCGTAAACCAGCTTGTGGAGGAAAAATTCAAGGTTCCAAGCCGTGAAAAGGCAGTGCTGCTTTATGAAGCATCCGGCAAGTACATTGATGTCATGAAGAAGGCAGACGAAATAAGAGAGCAGGGTTACACTGTCTCTGTATTTGAAAAGGCTAAAAAATTAGGAAAGCAGCTGAATCAGCTCAGCCAGTCCGGATTTACAAAGTTTGCTGTTTACAGCGAAGAAGGAACGGAATTGAAAGATTTATCGGATAATTAATTGTGTAAAAATATACCTCAGGCATGCTTCAATGTTTCCAGATGACAGAAAAGTCATCAGAGGCGGTGCCTGAGGTATATTAAATCAATTAATTATTTATTTCGATTTTATTTTCCGCCGTGTCTTTTTTTATGAATCTGGATAAAATAAGTGTTATGAGAAATGCCGAGATTATTCTTGCACCCAAAACCGCAATTATATTGGCTCCTGCTGCGCCGAATATCATGGAATCTTCAAATACGGCATGGCACATTGACAGAAACATTGTAACCAGAAAAACACTTCTTTTGTCTATATTATAATCTTTAACACTCTGAATTACAGCTCCAGCGCCTATAGTAAGGCCGAAAATTATTCCGAAGACCAGCGAAATGCCTGATTTTTCACTTATGGTGAAAAAATTGGTCAGGGGTTTAATTGCATTTGACAGTTTATCTATGAATTTTGTGTCCTTGAATATTTCTATCACTATCATCAGCGGTATCAGAACCTTTGCAATGTTCCATATAAATGAAACAAGTTTAATCAATATATCAAAAATCATTTCCATAATAATCACCCGAATATCCTGTAAAATAAAAATCCCATAATCAACGAAAATACAATTCTTAGCGATACGCTTGCAAATGTGCTGACACCCAGCTTTTTAACGACCGCGCCTTCGGTTATGAGATTGTGTGCGATGCACAGCATTATAGAAATCGTAGTCATCTGCATGCCGTTAAGCTCGATTGCCGCCAAAGCTCCCAGTGCGGCATAAGTTCCTGAAAACCATCCTAAAATCATTACCAGCGATGCTTCTCCCGGTAGTCCGAATAAGGACATGACTGGTGCGAATATTTCAGCTACGATATTTAAAATTCCCGAAACTGCAAGCAGCTGTACGCCTATATACACGGGAACCAGTATTTTCATTAAATCAAGCAGCGTTTTAATCCCGTTGGCAAAGCCNNCATAAGTGCAAGCCGCTTATCTGCTTGACACACCGGTTCAATAATACATCAAATCAGATAAAACCACAGGTTTTATTCATCGTAGTATTTATTCTATCATAACTGATATTTATTAACAATATGTTTATTCCGTTTATATTGATTGACACTGATAATTATGTTTGATAAAATTGATAATCGCAGATAGTATGAATAATAATCGTCTGCAGCTCCTTATTTAAGAAGGAGCATGATTGGAAGAAAATTATTTTGGGAGAGTATACATGAATTTCAAAAAAATATTTGTTATCATTGCTGTTTTTATTTTCGCCTTTTCCGCGACAGCGGCATTTGCCGGAGAAGCTGACGGAAGCACCGTATTAGTTCCATACTCCGAATATTACAACAAATACACAAACAACCCTTACGGCTATGAAATAGTGCTGCCGAACAGCTTAAAGCTTAACGAGGATATTGTCAGCGTTAAAAGCAGGTTTGAATCAGAAAACCTGGCAGTGGATATATTGTACGATAATTTTTATAACGACCAAAACAACAGAGCTACATATATAGGTTACGGAAACAGGGGAATATTAAATAACCCTGCATTTACGATAACTAAGGAATACAGTGATGACTTCGGCGGCTTAAGCGGATATGTCACTCTTTATGAAAGACAGAAAATCGAAGGCGGAAAACCGGACCGCAACTACTATGCAATGATCACATTCACAAGATCCTACAAGGAACTGATAACAGTGTTCATTAAATCATCAAAGCCTATAGATATTGATAATGTAATGCCCGGCTTTAAATTGATAAAAAAGACAGGGACAATGAAAACTGATGTGGTGTTTAAACCTGCCGCTAAAAAATTTGATGAAAAGACACAGGAGTTTTACGATAAATATTTGGGAAACAACGAAAAAGTAAACTTTGGAATTTTCGAGCCGGCATATCCTCTTTATTCATACAGGATAAAGCAGCTTGAAAATATGTTTGATTATGAATTCCCGGTTGTGCTTTTATACAACACTTTCCAGCTGCCATATAAAACAGATTACATGAACACGGCAAAGAGAGACGGCAAGGTTGTGGAATACGGATTGTACNNAGACATTACGCTGGAAATCCTTGAAGGAAAGTACGATTGGTATTTGGACAGTCTGGCACAGAGTTTCAATGAATATGACTATCCAGTGCTGTTCAGGCTGAATAATGAAATGAACGGTGAATGGGTATGGTATTCGGCTCACAAAGTCGGAAAGGATACGGATTTGTTCATTGAGTGCTGGAGGTACATATACAATAAATTTAAGGAGCAGGGAGTTGACAACCTAATTTTCGTATGGAACCCAAATGAAAAATCATTCCCTAATTTTGCATACAACCATTATCTGAATTATTACCCGGGGAATGAATATGTGGATGTGGTAGGACTAACGGCATACAATACAGGAAATTATTACAACGGCGAAGTATGGAGAAGTTTCTCCGAAGCATACGGACATTTTTATTATGACTATGCG
>DMJQ01000106.1 GCA_003457065.1 Clostridiales bacterium | reverse complement strand
ATTTCATCCTCGTATTCCAAAACCTCACCGGAAGTTAAATCCTCCGGATCGTTTTCAAAATCGCCCCATTCGTCTTTTCTGTAGATATGAGGAAATAGGGGGCTGAATAAACGCATGGTTTGCAGTTCATTGTTCATTTGCATTTCTTCCTTTCTTTTTGTTTTGGCATAAAAAAATAGGCTAAGTCTATAGGTCAGTAAAGTCGACCTAAACACTTAGCCTATTTTAGTTTCTATATTTAGTTTTGGATTTATATGAAAACAGAGGCATCAAGATTTTTCTATCTAAATGCCTCTGAATTTTTTATTCATATTCTCTAATTAAGGGTATGCTGATAATATTATTTCTTATTTGGTTTTCTCTTAATAGCCAACAGTTTTCTTAGATCATCAAACAAAGATGTATCTGTCAATTCAAACATCATCCACTTACCGTCATGATATGTGGTAGCTTGGTCATAGAGAGATCGAACAGCATCTGAATAAATTTCCCGATTAACTTCAAATTTTGCTCTTTCATCTTTTCCAAAGATTATCATAAAACCAAAGCAGTTTTCCCTTGCATATAGAGTACAAAGCGTTTTTCCACCACGACGATATTTATACTCATATTTCCATGCTTTTCCTCCGGTGTTCCACAACTGCTCCATATCATAAAGACCATCTATTATTAGACATATTTCTTGCCACACTTTAAAATTATTCTCTCCCAGTAATTCAGACAGCTCTTTACTTGATGGTATCTTATCTAACATTTGACCACCTCCTAAGATTAACTTTTTTATCTGTCATCACGCCAAACTCACTATGTCATCTATATTTTCACCATTTTTTGAGTCTCAAAACCAGCACTTTTTTGCCCGGCTTTAAGCCTCGAAATCGCTCCAAAACCACAACATATTGTGGTCAAAGTCTACTTTTTGCCCTCCGAACCACATTTCGTCATCAGAATTACACTCTCAACATGGCTTGAGCGGAAGTTATAGCTGTCAAATACTAGTAACCAAAATATTTTTATCAGAAATTCTCTTTGTGAGAACATATCCACTGTGGGCTTTCGTGTGTGGGAAGATATCAACGACATTATAACTTGGTAACTGTGTCCTTTACCGTAGATGACATTAACCAGCATCTGATATCATTAAAACCAAACTTATTCCCTCTTATTTTATAAAGCTTTTACTTGANNATTTTTTGCATACATGATGGACATGTTAATGTTTCTAATTGAATTGTTGCTTTTTGCATTCTTCATCTCTCCTTTAGTTTATGTTAATTGTATTATATACTATTATTATCTATAATAAATTGATTTACATCAAGAATTTTATTTATTTTTATTTTCTTAATTTATAGCGAAGAAGTCTCATACCATTTAAAATCACTACTAATATACTTGCTTCATGTACTAACATACCGATTGACATGTTCATCCATTCACTAAAGAATACGCTGGCAAGAAGGACTAATACAACCCCTACTGCAATAATAATATTTTGAAGCATGTTATTAGCGGTTGCTTTTGTTAAACCTAATGCATGTGGCAAGCGGCTGAAATCTGAATTCATTAAAACAACATCTGAAGTTTCGATTGCTACATCTGTTCCATTTCCCATAGCAATTCCAATTTGTGCTAGAGCTAGTGAAGGACTATCATTTACTCCATCTCCAACAAATGCCACAATTTGACCTTTTTCTTGTAACTCTTTAATATATGTTGCTTTATCTTCTGGCAACATATGTCCATGAGCTTCTGTAAGTCCTAGTTCACGTGCTACTAAATCAACTGTTCCTTGGTTATCACCAGAAAGAACTACTAGATTTCTAACACCAAGTTTTTTCAACTTTTTAAGATCATCTTTTACACCCGGGCGAATTTGATCACGAATACCCATCAATGCTTTTAATTCACCATCAACTGATGTTAAAACAAGTGAATTTCCATTTTTCTCAAATCTGGCAATATCTGCACGAGCTTTTTCACTTAAAAGAATATTTTCTTGCTCCATTAGTGCCACATTACCGACTGCAACTTTATGACCTTCTACATGAGCTACAATTCCTCCACCTTTTACAACATCTGTTTTTTCAATTGTATATAATTTTATATCTCCAATATATTCTACAACTGCTTTTGCTAATGGATGATCTGATTCCTTTTCAACACTTGCTAGATACCCTAATACTTCATATACATTATCTGCATAAATTTCTTTATCAGCTACTTTGGGATTTCCTATTGTTAATGTACCTGTTTTGTCAAATACCATGGTATCTAGTCTGCTAAAGTCACTAATAACCTCGCTACCTTTTAGAAGGACTCCATGACGTGCTCCATTGCCAATCCCCGCGACGTTTGAAACCGGTACACCGATTACCAATGCTCCTGGACATCCTAAAACTAATATTGTAATTGCAAGTTCAATATCCCTTGAAAATATCCATACAATAAAAGAGAGAACTAAAACAGCTGGTGTGTAGTATTTAGAAAATCTATCAATGAAACGTTCTGCTTCTGATTTTGAATCCTGTGCTTCTTCAACCAACTCAATGATTTTACCAAAAGTAGTATCCTCACCTACACGATCAGCAGTGATTTGAATAGTTCCATTTTCTAAAATTGTTCCGGCATATACCCCCGAATCTTTCTTTTTACTTACAGGAACCGCTTCTCCTGTAATACTTGCTTCATTAATATGCCCTTCTCCTGTTAACACTGTACCGTCAACTGGGATTTTTGCACCCGTTTTAACAAGCAAAATATCTCCTACATCAACTTCATCTATTTCTACTTCTTCAAACTCACCATTTTCCACTTGTTTTAAGGCACTTTCTGGTGCCATTTGAGTTAATTCTTTAATTGCAGAACGTGTTTTATTAAGTGTCCTTTGTTCTAGATAAGCTCCAAATAGAAATAAAAATGTAACAATTGCTGATTCTTCGTAGTTTCTAACTATAAAGGCTCCGATAACTGCAATGGTAACTAAAACATCAATACTAACTACTTTGACTTTTAATGCTTGATACGCTTGAATCGCAATAGGTGAAACTCCCAAAATTGAAGCAATTACTAATGCCCATATGGCTATTTGTTCGTTTTCGAAGCCTAATTTACTGACAAACGCAATTATTATTAAAATTGCACTTACTATTGTAATATGGTTTTTTCTTCCTAATATAAATTTTTGCATATTCATACTCCTCCCTATTAGATTATTTATATCTTTTCATTGCTTTGTTTATTTTCTTTTATGCTTCATATGCTTTATCTAATTCTGCTAACATGTTATATACTGCTTCATAACTTTCGCATACATCACCTGGAACTGTATAATTATCTGTGATTTCACGTAATTTTACAAACTCCTCTTTTAAGTCCGGCTTTTCTACTCCCGCATCTTTTGCTTTCTTTGCAAGTTCATCATATACTTTACGAACCTGGTAGAATTCTGGATGATTTCCTCCATGAACTTTTGCCACAACTGGAACATATTGTGCTAATGTTTTTAAATGAGTTTCCTTTACTTGATTAAAATTTAATTGTCTTGACATATTTTTTTCCTTCTTTCTTGTTTTATTTTTTCTTTATCTTGATTGTATAATACTATAGATTGAAAGAAATTAAATTGATCTAAATCAAGGAGAGCGTAAAATAGTTTGTGTAAATTAGGATATTGAAAAAGGAAGACCTTATTCGTATGATTAAAGCGACGAAACCAAATCAACGAAAGAGGTCTTCCCATGAGTCAGTTTAACAAAGAACTTGCTGAAGCACTACTAGAAAATACGAATTTAACAGAAGTTTTCCGTGGCCAACTTGAACGAACCATCAATACTCTTTTAGAAAGTGAATTAACCGCTATTTTAGGCTATGATCCTTATGTACGCTTCAATAATAGTGGAAATTATCGCAATGGAGAGTATACGAGGCGATTAGATACCCAGTTTGGTCAAATTAACGTACGGGTTCCTAGAGATAGGAACGGGCAGTTCCACCAATCTCTTATTCCTCCATACACCCATCGCATTGATAGCTTGGAAACAACCATTATTCAACTATATGAAAAAGGAATCACCACTAGAGAAATTGCTGATTTAATTGAAAAAATGTATGGCTCGCATTACAGTCCAACGACTATTTCTAATATTACGAAGGTTGTAGATGAACAAGTCACTGCTTTTCATTCTCGTCCTATTTTTCATTCTCAGTATGTGTGTCTTTTTCTAGATGCTAATTATATTCCCTTAAGACGCGACGCCGTCCAAAAAGAAGCCGTACATATTGCTTTAGGCATTACTTCTTCTGGAGAAAAAGAAATTTTAGATTATCTCATTGCTCCACAAGAATCAGATGCTGCTTGGTCAGACTTATTAGGAAGTTTAGTTTCTATAGGCTTAACTAGCGTGCAACTTATCGTGGCTGATGGCATGATCGCCATTCAAAACGCTTGTGAAAAAAACTATCCTCAAGCAAAATTTCAACGCTGTCTGATTCATATTAATCGGAATATCATGGGGAAAGTCCGTGTCTCTGATCGTAAAGAGGTAGCCTGCGATTTCAAAGAAATTCATCACGCAATAAGTTTTAAGGAAGGGGAAGAAAAAATCCAAAACTTCATAGAAAAGTGGGAGAAACGTTATTCGAGAATGACTCGCACCCTTCAAGAGACTGAAAATCTCTTAACCTTCACGCAATTTCCTAAAAGGATTCGAGGCACGATTTACTCCACTAATATTATTGAATCCTTCAACAAACAGCTGAAAAGAAAAACCAAAGTCAAAGAACAATTTCCTAATGAAGATGCTCTAGAACGCTTCCTAGTGACCCAAATGATTAACTATAATAATAAAAAATCTGGTAGAGCTCATAAAGGATTTAAGCAATGCCAGGATACGTTGGATTCAATGTTCTAAATGATTAATCAAAGCGAATAAGGTTTAAATGAATTTACACAAACTTCTTGACACACCCAAATCAAGTTTAGTCTTTTTTAAATGTTTTAATAATTTTTACTACTATTTTACTTTATATTATCACATCTATACCAACAACAATCCATCTAAATCCAAAATCTCAATCTTTCTACCTGATTTTTGTTTTATATATCCTTCATTTTCAAGGTCAGCTAACTTTCTACTAATAGTTTCTGGAGTAGTTCCTAGATAAGAGGCTAAATCCTTTTTACTCATTGGCAATTCAATTTCCATTGGACCATCTCCGCTTTCCATGCATTCTGCAAGAAACAGTGCTAATCTAGTATCTACCTTCTCTGTGGCAAATCTAGTTGTTTGTTTTTCTGATGTTTCTAATCGGTTAGAGAATTCCGATAAAATCTTCAAAGATATAGTAGGGTACTTTAATAAAAATTCTTGCAAATCATTTCTACTAATCATACATACATCGGTATCACTCATTGCTTCTGCATATGCTTCCTGAATTGATTCGCGAAACAAGGCAAGCTCTCCAGTGAAATCGCCTGGATTTAATATTCTCACTAATTGTTCTTTTCCTGATTCAGACAAACGGTAAATTCGAATTTTCCCTTTACTTACAATATATAACAAGTCGGATATATCTCCCTCTCGGTAAATTACTTCACCCTTTTTAAAAGAGGTCGATTTCGTTACTTTCATAATTTCCTCCATCTGTTCTCCTTCTAAATGATTAAAGATCGGAACTACAGTGATACATGAAGCGTGTGAAGCTGACTCATGTCCTTGATGATGAGTGTGAGTAACATTGTGATACCCTTGTTTTTCTATATATTGATTTTTAATTTCATGCATCAAATCCTTTTTTTTCATATGAATGCCCCTTTCATATTCTCTCTTAAGGTCTCTTTAGCTTTTTCCAAGTACCCACGAGTCCAGTAAATGCAGGTAAACTTATCCGGATGAATAATTGCGTTATCATCATAGTCAGGATTTTCCAGTGTACTTTTTAGATGTCCTATTTCTTGCTTAAGTCCTCGGATGGCGGTCATTATTTCTTCTTTTGTTTTTCCTTTGAGATACTCTTCATAGTGACTTTCCGGACTAATCATCATATTAGACTGCCTCCTTTATTCGTTAGATATTTTTATTTCATCTCCATCTGGTAAAATAAATGCCTGCTCAAATTTGACACCAAGCACATCGGCAACCGCCTTCAATTCATCCAAGGATACTGTCTCCCGTTTTAATTTCTTGTTGAAATTCTGTGGAGTCTGACCAATCCGTCTAGCAAGTTCAGAAACGCTTATATTCATTTGTTCACACAGTTCTTTAATCATTTCTGCCGTAGTCATACAGCACCTCCATGTTTACGCTACCAATATTATAAACCATTTGGTTGATAAACGCAATAGTTATTAGAATAATCTTATTACAAACAGACAAAGTAAAACCCATAACTCTACTGTAGAGTCATAGGCAATTAATATCTATTCTTCATATTTCCATTTCAATGCCAGATTTAAAGGATATGACGAAGTGGTCTTCATAGACTGTAACGCTCTGAATTATCTTCCTTACAAGCTTATCGTCATATTCTAAGGTACGGAATTTATTCTTGCGGACAAATTCAATCAACTCATTGATTCGTTCATTCTCTCCACTAAGGGAAGCATCTTCTACTAAAAGGGTCTGGCGCTTGTCTCTTAGTTCATCAATCTCATCCGCTAGGTGTTCATAATCTTGACCCTTATTGGCCAGCTTGATGAGTTCTTTTTGTTTTTCTTCTAGCAAGTTGTTAATCTCTGAAATCTGATACTCTGTCGTTTCTCCAATCACCGCATGAATATTTTCTTCCAAGGTTCTTATTATGTTATTGCCACCTGCAAGTAGCTTATTAATCGCAGTCATTACCGCACCATAGAGTTCATCTTCTTTTACGGTTCGGTTCTTACAGACTTCAGGACCCTGCTCGATTCTAGTCACGCATCGCCAGACAAATTCTTTTCTGCCATGAATATTCCAATAGGTTCTCCTATAAATATCGCCACATTCTCCACAGAAGGTGATGGCACTTAAAGCATACTTGCTGCTATAAATTCGTTTGTTCTTGCCTGCTCCTGTGTAGATATTACTTCTTCGATGAATCTCTTCCTGCACCTGCAAGAATAATTCCTTGGGAATAATCGCTTCATGGCTGTTTTCAACGTAATACTGTGGGGCGTGACCTTCGTTTTTCACTCGTTTCTTGGTCAGAAAATCTACTGTGACAGTCTTTTGAAGAAGGGCATCTCCGATGTATTTTTCATTTTGAAGGATCTTCTTAACTGATTCTGGTCGCCATCTTGGTTTTCCCGCTGCGGTTAAAATACCATCCTTTTCAAGACCTCGACCAATACCCACTAGACTCTGACCTTCAAGGTATTCTCGGTAGATGCGTTTGATAATTTCAGCCTCTTCGGGAACAATGATTAAGTTTCCATCTTCATCTTTGGTGTAGCCCATAAACCGTTTGTGGTTGACCTGTACCTTTCCTTGTTGGTATCGGTACTGTAGACCAAGCTTAACGTTTTGTGAAAGGCTCTGGCTCTCCTGTTGTGCCAAAGATGCCATAATGGTAAGTAGCACCTCACCTTTAGCATCCATGGTGTTGATGTTTTCTTTTTCAAAATAGACGGATATGTTCTTATCCTTGAGCTGTCTAATGTATTGAAGGCAGTCTAGGGTGTTACGTGCAAATCGGCTGATGGATTTTGTAATAACCATGTCGATATTACCGTCCATACACTCTGCAATCATGCGATTAAATTCGTCACGTTTTTTGGTGTTCGTACCGGATATACCATCATCAGCGAAGATGCCGGCAAACTCCCATTCAGTATTTTTCTTAATAAACTCTGTATAGTGTGCAACCTGAACCTCATAACTTGAGTTTTGTTCTTCTGTTTCTGTAGAAACACGGCAATAGGCAGCAACACGAAGTTTCTTTATCTGTTCTTTTGCGGCTGTACTTCCCACTCTTTTACGAGCAGGAATGACCATTATATTTTTCTCTGTCACTTTATTCCTCGCTTTCTATCAGACTGTATAAGTATTCTGCTCGGTCAAAAGGATCCACGGGCATCTTATTATCCGCTTTCCTCATTTTGAATCGTTCTTTGGGAGGGGGAGAGGTGAAAGCAGCAAGCTCTACCACTCGTCCTAAATCCTTTGCACGTTTATCTCTAACTTCTTCAGCTTTATCAAATATCTCTTTATCAATGATTGCTGGATACGTATCATTTCCAAGGTAGTTGACGTTTTTCAAAATGCGTCCCATCACAGAGTGTGTCTTATCAATACCTGCTTGTTCGCCAGCCACTGTAAGGGATAGTCCTGATATGTATTTCTCAAAGAATACCTTTACTTGACCTGCTGCCTTTTCATCGACAGTAACCACTCCGTCTTGAATTTTGTATCCATATGGAATATATGCCATTTATCTCACCACCTTTTCTTTCAGGGAAAGACCGCATTTCAAATTGAATGTCAGCTCATCCCTGGAATTAACAATGATGTTCTCTACAAATTCTTCAAATAATTCTTCTGTGTAGTCACCATTAAAATTATCTGCTGACACGTAATCAATGAGGTCCTTTATATCGTTTGCTCGTAAAACCCCACTCGTAGAGTTCGTTACCAGGTTTGTTTTTTCGGTAGTAAGATTTTTAATCTCACTATCTATAACATTCCGTTCCTGATTAAAAAGAGCTGGCTCAAGGAAACCTTTGGCCATCAGTGTAATAAGGGTGTTGCGTTCTTCCATGAGTTGCTCCATTCGCTTATCAATAGCATCCATTCTTTCACGGTCGCTTTCTTCATCGATTTGGCTAATTGATTTGAAGAGTGGCTCTAGGATTAGTTTGTTACTGAAAGCAAGCTTATTCATCATGGTGGTAAATGTGGCTTTTATTTCTCCATCTCGCAAGAACAACATGGAGCAACTCTCTTTGTCTTCGATATGCCCGATGCAACTCCAAGCAATGTAACTCCTACCAGCCGAGTAATTTGTCTTTCTCCTAAAACTGCGACCACACTCTCCACAGACAATTTTGCCACTTAAAGCGTATCGGTTAAAATAAACGTTCTTTTTCACGCCCTTAGTCTTCATCTTGGCTCTTTCATCAATGAGATCTTGTGCCTTAGCAAAGTCTTCTCTGCTTACAATAGGCTCATGATTGTCCTTGTAGTAATACTGGTCTTTTTCACCTGTATTCGGATGGCGGTTGTAATTACTATCGGTGTAAGTCTTTTGTAGTAGGACATCACCCATATATTTTTCGTTTCGAAGCATGTCTATCACCGTGCCTGCACTCCAGTGATTACCTCTACTTGCAGAGATTTTGTCTTTGTTCAAACCTCTTGCTATAGTACCTCCACCTTTCCCTGAAAGGCACTCTGCAAAAATACGTTTGATGATTTCTGCTTCTTCTGGGACGATTACCATTTCACCATCTATATTGGTATATCCATAGGGTGGAGTACCTACATAACTGCCGTTTTGAAATCTCTTTTGAATGGGCCAGCTTGAGTTTTGTGAAATAGATGCAGACTCTTCTGCAGCAAATCCTGAAAGAATAGAAAGCATCAATTCACTTTCCATATCACCTGTATTTAGATTCTCTTTTTCAAAATAAATGTAAACACCGATATCAATCAGCTTTCTTACTAACTCTAAACAATCTACTGTATTACGAGCAAAGCGGCTGATTGATTTGGTGATAATAAAATCTATCCGACCTTGCTTACAGTCTCGTATCATGCGAAGCAGTTCAGTCCGTTTCTCCATCTTGGTGCCGGAGATCCCTTCGTCATAATAAAGACCAGCAAACACCCATTCTGGATTAGACTTAATATAGCGCTCATAGTGTTCTCGCTGTGCTTTAAGGCTTTCAAGCTGTTCATCACTATCGGTTGATACCCTCGCATAGGCGGCAACCCTAAGTCACGTAGTAGGTAGTTGTTCCTGGGGCAGTTCATCTATTTTTGTTATCTTTTTCATCATCTCACCTCGCTTTCGCCCATTACATACATCACTCTAAAAGCTATTAATAGCAAGCTTTTTAGGACATAATCTCGGCTAAACGGGGAGAGAATTTCTGCCTATTCAAGGCTGATATTTTGTGTAATTCATCCACTGTGATTTTGCCTTCTTTATATAGGTTTGCGACAATACTCTCGGCTATATGAAAGTCATATTCCTTTTGTAATTCTTCCTCTGTCATCTGATCGCTTTTGCCCTTTAAAGGACAGCCGTCTTTTACTTCATAAATGTTCATAGAAAAACACCTCCTACCTAGTAGCCACGGCAGGAGGTGAAATCTGATGATTTCTTTAATCTTTTTGATAAAAGTCACATTCATAGCCATCGGCATCAAGAAGCAGCCCTTTTGCCCAAGGTGGCACTTGACTCATCTGTTTACATATTTCAGTAACCGATATTTGAGGATCGGCTTCAATAATTACTTCATCATGGACATGAGCCACAATAGGATAAGTACTAAGCATCTTCATTGAATACATCAAAATATCACGGGAGATGGCTTGAACAATATTCTCTACAAACTTAGGACCGTAACTTTCAAGACGCTCCCATTTCTTTGTTCCACCTACTCCTTCATAGGTAACAGACTCACCACCAAACTGATTCTCACCAATTCGTGGTTTTACATAGGCAAGCCTTCTGTCAGAGGGAAGAACGATAAAAAGCATGCCACTAAAACAATGAAACTCGATGCCATGGGTTTCTTGTGACTTATTTTCCTTCACGCATTGTTTAGCCGCCCGATCTACATCCCACCAGAACTGTGTGATGTTGGGATTAGACATTCTCCAGGCATTCACAAGCGGTTTTAATTCTTCCTCTTCAAGCCCCATCTCTAATGCACCCATGGCTTTTAGCGCACCAACAGAACCACCATATCCAAGTGCCAATTCAGCAATTTTACCCTTCTGTCTCAAGTGACCGTTCACACCATGCTTTTCAACGGGAACACTGAACATCTGGGAGGCAGATGCACAGTAGATATCGCCACCACTAGCAAATACCTTTGTTCGCCATGTTTCGCCTGCAAGCCATGAAAGCACACGAGCCTCAATGGCTGAGAAGTCAGCCACAATAAACTTATGACCCACTCTAGGTACAAAGGCTGTACGAATCAGTTGTGAAAGGGTATCAGGTATATCTTCATAGAGCAGTTCCAGTGTTTCAACATCACCATTTCTGACAATATTTCTCGCCTCTTTTAAATCTGGCATATGATTTTGAGGGAGGTTTTGTAATTGCACAAGCCTTCCGGCAAAGCGTCCGGTTCTGTTTGCTCCATAAAACTGAAACATACCTCTGGCGCGAGAATCACTACAAACCGCATTTCCCATTGCTGTATATTTCTTTACTGAGGATTTTGCCAGTTGCTGACGTAGCGAAAGAACTTCTTTTAGTTCACCATCGGTTTCCTTAAGTTTCTCTGCAACCGCCTTTTTGCCGAGTGTCTCCATCTCTAGACCGTTTTCAGAAAGCCAGCCTTTCATCTGTTGTACAGAGTTTGGGTTATCCAGATTTGTTATCTGCTGCATGGCAGTTAGTAGTTTTTCATGAGAGATGTCATCCATGGCAATGGCCTGCTTAACAAAATCCATATCCACCTTTATGCCTCGATCGTTGATTTCTTGGTCGAGATGATACTCATCCCAGATGTCCTCTGGCACTGGAAACTTGATCAATCTTTGTTGTATCTGTATTTCTGCCTCCACATCACGCTTGTTATATGCTTTAAACTGCTGCCATTTATCTCTTTCATCGGTTGGCAAATTACGAGATCTACCGCCATTTGTTTTTGTTGGAGTACATGGAACACAAAAATAGCGTATCAGGTCTTTACCCTCCGTCAGCTTTTGCTTTTCAAGTCCTAGCACTGCACCTACACCTTCTAAAGAAAGAGGTAAACCCATATAGGCAGACCAAACCATGGAGCATTTCCATGAGGAAGGATTTAGATAAGTCCCAGTGGGATAGCCCAAATAACGTGAAAGGCATACTCGCTCAAACTGAGCATTAAATGCCCACTTCGTAATGGTTTCATCGGTTAAAGCATCTAGGATTTCTTTTGGAATCTTTTCTCCATCCATCAAATCAACGACCTTAACTTCACCACCATCAACCGCATAACCAAACAGCATCACCTCAAAGTCCTCTGCTTCTACATAACGATAAACACCACTCTTTTGTAGATTGGTAGATGAATAGGTTTCGATATCAATTTCTAAGTTCTTCATAGCTACCACCTTTCCTAAATGAAAAAAGGTGGCAGAGGGAAGACCTCCACCACCGTCAAGTTTATTGTTTCTATTAGGCAAGGAAGTCATCATCGACAAGAGTCGTAAAATCATCTACTGCAGAAGACTTACCACCTACAGGTTCTCCGTCTCTAATTTTTTGAATGTTACCAAGGCCACAAGCTACACCTTTATTACCATTTGATTTGAAAGCATAAAAATTAAGAGAAACTCTACCGTAACAACCGCTGTACACTTCACTGCGATCCAAAATAGGTTTAACTCTTTTGTCTACAATCTGCGGAGCGGTTATGCTGTTGGCATTGATAAAATAATGCCCCTTGTATGCCTCATCGTCACGCTCTACATCACCGTCACGAAGCGGAAGTTTAATGGTAGCCTTATTTGGTTTCTTACCACCAAACTTTGCAATACCTTCTTCAATAGCTGCATCGATAGCAGAGTTTACTGCATTTATGGTTTCTTTATCATCCTTTGGGATGAGAACGGATACGCTGTATTTCTCAGCACCGCCGTTAATTGATACCGGCTCCCAACCGTGGAAGTAAGAGAGTCTTGTGTTTACACCTGTGATAACCTTAGTTTTATTAGTGTTATTTGCCATAATATTTAATCCTCCATAATTTCGTTAAATTCGTTTTTTGCATCTGCTACGTTCATAGCCGGTCTTTTATCCGAGCTTAGAACAAGAGTCGGCTTGCCCGGTGGTTTATAAATGAGGTCACCGTGAATTTCCTCAAATTTGGTTTTACCCATCAGTTTCTGCATCTCTGTCATAGGGATGAGGCTCTTACGGTAAATGTCCTTAAATCCGCTTGCCAAGGCTTTTTCTGCGATGGCATCTTCATCTTTGTATTTGCGAACAGAGCGACCTTCCACAACTTTAAAACCGTTCCACTCTTTGCCGTGATTCACAGCGGCGTCTGTGGCGTAGGAAGTTATTTCATTTGCCCATTTAGTAAGGTCGGGGAGAATGAACAGAATCTCTTCTATCTCATTGTCAGTAAGTAACGGTGGCATCTTAAACTCTGTCTGTGCGAGTTTTAATTTTTCTTCGGCTCTTGCACGGCATCTGACTGCAGCTTTGCAGAAAGTACACCATTCACCCGGTATATATTCGCCCTCGCCGTTATAGGCCTTTGCTGCCTTTGGTTTAAGTTCCTCTTCTGCCCAACATTTAAGCTCCTCTACCGGTACAGTCCACGTGCTGACATTTTCCCTTCTTGGCTGGAAAATCGTCATTGATACTTCGTTGATATCATAAAGGCTGTCATAGATTTCAAGAGCACCCAAGGCATAAAGTTTCATCTGAGGATTGTCCACTGCATCTACAAGCACACCCATGCCATATTTAAAATCCACTATGTGAAGTCTGTCATCTGAGATTATTAAACAATCTCCAGTACCAAAGCCGTCTGGCACATAGCAGGAAAAATCAAGGCGTTTTTCGATAAGGATGATAGGATCATTGCAGGAATTTCTTGCAAGCTCCACCTGTTCCATAACGAAATCAACATAAGCATCCGTGCATTCTTCCATCTCATCTGAGTCATAGTCTGATATAGGACGCTTACTCCTTATATGGAGTGCCTTTTTCAGTTTGTGTTCTGAGAGTGCGTGTGCCGCTGTTCCTTCGTCTGCCGCAGTACCGCTTGTATCTTTAAACTCAAGTTCAAGCCTTGCTGATGGTAAGCAATGAAGCCATCTGTGTGAAGATGATGCAGATAATATTGCGTGATTACCCATTGCCAAGAACCTCCGCATCTTTCAAGATGTCAGCATAGTAAGCCTTGTCAACGGCACTTAACTTGTCGGCACCATACTTCCCGATGATTCCTCGTACTTCGGCGGTAAATCCAAGCTGGCTCTTTTCGGCAAGCACCATACGCACTTTTTCAAGTGGGATATCCGGCTCTTTTGCTGTTTCTGTCTTTGTGGCAGGCACTTCTTTGGGAGCAGAATCACTATCTGTCATTGCATCACAAACTGCCTGTATGCTGTCTGCAAGACTTCGCATATCATCTACCACATCAAGCAGTAACTTTACTTTGCTCAAGGTCGTTTCCTCCTTTCGTAGTCTCACAGATAGAGAGTTCCTCGACACTATCTCCGGGAATTAGAATGGTTACACGTCGTTTATCTCCAATGAGGAAGCGTAGGATGCNNCGACAAGTAACGATTCCGCCTGTCTGTGGCTCTTTTGAAACACTGATTTTAAGGTTATGTTTCATGTCCTTCACCTCTTTCTAAAGGGCGATTTAATTTGTTGCCCTCTACCTGGTAGCCACGGGAGGAAAGGAAATCTGACGGTTTAGAAAAAAAAAATGCCCTCGGAAGTTTTTTGACCTCCAAGGGCATTATTCTTAATTAGGAATTTTCAATTTTTGTCCGGCATAGATGATATTTGAAGTCAGACCGTTGAGTGCTTTTATCTCCGTATATCTTTCACCATTACCAAGCTTTTCTTTAGCAATCTTCCAAAGGGAGTCACCCTTAACTACGGTGTATATTTTATATGGGTTAATGGGAGTCAATGCCTTTTTGACCTCGGCTCGAAAGGTATCCATCGACTTGCCGTGTTTAGGAAACCAATGCATCACATCTGCATGATTACTGGCGATGCCCAGCTTGTAACCCTCACTGTGGCAGATGATGTTCTTTTCGGTAAAGCCATATAGTTTGCAAAGATATACACAAAATTCAACGGCCTCCCGGTACACCTTGTTGAAATAGGTGCTATCCGAAAGACCGTCCTCGCAAATCTCAAAGCCTATATGGGTGTCATTTGCCTTTCCTCCAGCGTGCCATCCGCGATGGTTCCACGGAAGAGTCTGGTATGTGGCAATTGTTCCATCCGCAAGTTTGCCGATGAAGGCATGAACACAAACCTGACGGCCGCCGGGCTTTTCTTGATTCCAATGATTGTTGTATTGGTTCTTTCCAAGAAAGCCGTCATCTGGGCCAACATAGCGTTTCAGCCATGGATTATTTGCCCCGGTAGAATGAACCATGATGCCTTTGGGGATTATAGTTTTACCTGCTTTAAAGCAAGCATTATTCGTAAGTATTAACTTGCGTAAATTCATTAAAATCACCTCATATTCAAATTGTCGCAAGATTGACAGGGTATAAGTGGTAGGTAAACTTCAAATCACAAAAAGCACTCGCCGATGTGCCATCACTTCCCATGCTGATATACAGCCCATAACCAGAAGGCACCCGGCTTTGACGCATTTGAATATCAATATGCAACCCAGCATTTGAACTATCAGCACCGATAGGCGTACTGCGTGATATTCTGGTAAAGTTCACTTCATCGTTTGATATATATAGGTCTAGTTCTTTTTCACTTGTATCCGATTGTCGGCAAAGAGTAACCAAATGACAATCATAAGCCGTGGGATAAAGTAATCCGCCCTGTCCACCTATGACCACACTACCAATGGGCAATAATGTTTGCAAAGGTCCTCGAACACTATTAACACCGCCTGCTCCGGTAGCATTACCGCTAAGGACATATTTTAAATAGCTTGCTCTGGTGAATGCGTTGATAGTGGCTGTTGCAGTAGAGGTAAAGGTCAATGGTGTTGTAGCATTTTCGGCTCTTTCCAATAAGAATAGACTCTCACCGGAAGGAATGGTAACATCACCAATGGAGAAAATCCGACTCGTCCAATAAGCTGTGCTTGTGGGATTTGGTGATGTTCCTGACCCATAAGCGATATTCGTTGCATCTTGAATACCCCTTATAGCTTCTGCAAGTTTCTTAACTGAATTGCGAAGGGTGCCTTGAATTAACACTTGCACATTGTTTGCGGTTGGACTGCCCAAGGATGTAACAAATGTGTATGTTACCGTGCCAAGTACTACGTTGTTGCCGCTATTTATGCCTGTGAATGTTATGGACGCTCTTCGGCTTACCATATCCGGAGCAGTGGCAGTTTCTATTGGATGCAAATGGTTAAGGATAATACCAGTCCTCATGTATAATGTGTCACGCATGTCTTCAATTAGATCGTGCGTGGTGTTTAGCAGATTGTAGTTATCATTTAACAGACTATTTGTAGTGTTTAACAATTCATAGTTATCACCGACTAAGCCGTAGGTATCGTTCAACCGGTTGTGTGTGGTGTTTAGCAAATCATAGTTGTTATTTAGCAGGTTATAAATGAGATTTAACATACTATTTATTTCTTCAATATCCAGTTCGGATAAGGCAGAAAGCACCCGATTGAGCCATTCCTGGGCAGGGGGTTCGGGTGGCTCGACTATACCATCTGCGAGTGCCTCCTCGACAACGGTTAATATCCGAACGCTTTTACCTACCACATCACCATGAGTAACTCTTATTTCCAGCTGACCGACACCGACGAGCTGTGTGTCCGTTGCACTGGGAGACCATGTTAGAATGCTATCAGCATAGGTAGTAACCACCGGATAAGCAATGCCATCTGGTCTTTTGTATATAGCATTAAGAGCTGCTCCTGGATAAGTGTCTTCCAATAAACTGGAAACGTCAAACTCAAGGTGACGAAAGTAGTGTTCACCGCGTCGGCCAATGAACACTGTTACTGCTTTTGTTAAATCAATCATATTCCATCACCTGACTTAGGAGTTTCGTCATTACGCCCATGTAGCTGTTTTAGTACCTCTTTTAATTTTTCTGGGATGGGTAGTCCGATATGGCCGGCATTTTCTAAAATGGATACACCTTCATTACTTAGATAGAAGAAGATTACTGCCGTGCGAAGTACACCACCATCTTCACCAGTGCTACCTAATATCTGCGTATCAAGAATATGGGCAACACCAACCATTACAAAGATAAGTACCTTTTTGAAAATCCCTTTAGCCCCAATTTCACTAGACAGCTTTTTATCAATAATTGCACATAGAACACCTGTCAGATAATCTATAACAACAAAAGCTATCAGTGCATAAAGAAAACCATCCAGACCACCAAGAAACCATCCGAGAAATCCCCCAAAAGCTGCAAATGCTAACTGTATCCAGTTCCATATTTCTTTCATTAAAAACACCTCCATTAGTTGAATTTGTGTATTGAAAAGCGCTCCTGCAAATCGCAAGAGCGCTGAATTGTATTTGTTTAACCCTTATAAAATTAAAATTATGTTACGTATTTGTTCCATGGCATCTGCCTTTGGCCTCCCCATTCCAATAGGTAGCCATGTAAAGGCTGGTATATCAAATGTCGTTGAAGAGTCAAAATCATTTATTACCGCAATAGCAATATCAATAGCTTTACGAATTTCGGTAATATGGGACGGCCAATTCTTGATAGTGGTCTTTCCCGCAATGATCTCCTCTTTCCAAGTTACGGGAGAAAGGTTGTAATAGCTACGCACTCTATTTACAGCGGTTCGGAGCGTCTGAATATGTGTTGCCTTTACATGTGTCACATTAACAGTAATGGTTTCAAAAGATAATTCCAATACCGTGAAGGTACGAACAACTTCTGCACTTGCTGACTCGATATCACTATCAAGGCAACGGAAGGTGACCGTATGATTTCCCACAGAAAGAGTTTCAGCTTGATAAACCGTCTTAACACCGTTTCCGAGATAACCACTTGTAGAAAACTTTTCAGGATTGGCCACACTGTTATGCCATGGACCAGAATCAATCTTGACCTCCACAATCTGTGTCTGACCATCCGGTTCTATGCCTGTTGTAATCATGAAGCGCGGTGTAACGTTATAAGTAACCTTACCAGACATCGGGCAGAAGATTATCGGTGAGGCAGGCGGACTATTTTTCTTGGNNTACTGTTCCGCTGACTACATAAGCAGAGACTGCATCCAATGTATCGGTTACACTGATACGGTAACGAGTATACATACCAGCTATCTGTGAACCATTCACCTCGAGGTTGCCAGAAGTAGCACTTGAAACGACAGTAGTCAGAGCTTCATATGCCGACCAATTTACTCCATCTAACGATGTTGCCTGTTGAATAACATACTGCTTAATAGCACTGGTTCCAGGTATTGTTCCGCTCCATGAAAGGGTTATTTTTGTGACCTCATATATCGGAGGAGAGGCAGTAAAGGTTGTCGGTGGTATCGGCAATATATTTCTACGGACATTGTTGCTAGATATCGTCCAGTCAGAATAGAAACTTTCTCCGGCTGTTCCTCGCGTTCTTACTCGGAATCGACGATAATTTCCGCGCGTAGTTGGTGGGCTGATGCTTAAGATGCTGCTTGTTGCAGAAGTGTTCACCGTTGTAAGTGCTGTCCAAACACCCCAGTTGATGTTATCTGCTGAGTCACTAAATTGTATCTCATAAGAAGTGATGGCATTACCTGCACCATCAGATGCCCCACTCGAGGAGAGCGAGACGATTCCTTCAGCTAAAGTTGCACTTACTGAGCACGCTGTCGGTGCTCCACAAGCCGTTATATTACAATAAATACTGTTACTGACTTTCTCCACCGAGTAAACATCAAATGTGTCGATTGTCCAAATGCCAAACTGAGTATATGTTCCTGGAACTCTTGATACATTTGGGTTATAGCTACCTCCGCTAGCTGCCAGTATCAGCGTAGTCAGCACGTTCCATGTACTCCATGTGACATTATCCGTAGATGTACGACTTGCAATCTGGTATCCCTTTATTGGACTGGTTCCGCTTGATGCCCCACTCCAAGTCAGCGTAATGGTTTCATTGCTATATGCTGCAGGAGATGCAACGGCTGACGTTGCTGGTTTCGGTGCTGTATTTCTTCTGACTGAGTTTGTTGATACTTTCCATCCGGAGTAGTAGCTTGCTCCTGCGGTACCGCGTGTCCTCACTTGAAATCTTCGGTAATTACCTCTAACGGTTGGCGGCGATGTATTCACACTACCGCTTGTGGCCGTAGTGGTAACTGTGGTCAGTGCTGTCCATGCTCCCCATGTTAAGTTATCAGAGGAATCGCTGTATTGTATCTCATAACTCGAAATTGCGTTATTTATACCACCAGATGCTCCGCTCCATGAAAGGGTTACACTGCCTTCCGCGAGTGTAGAGCTGACAGAACAAGAAGTCGGTGCTCCGCAGGCTGTCGTTAGGAGTGGTGAACTCAGCACCGTGTAGCTTGAATTGTCGATCACACCTGAAGAGAGCGTAAGTCTCCCATCTGAGACTACTCGAAAGCGCACACCCTGTGCAGTGTTCCCAGTTGTTGAAGCACAGGTCACTGAAACGTACCTAAGTCTTGGTGTGGTTCCATCCCAGTTATCGCCGTCCTCTGCCTTTATTCGTACCTGTGAGGAAGAACCATTTACGGTCATGGTACAAAGTAGAGCATAGCCGTTGTGGATAAAAGAGCCAGATGAACCCAATGCAGCAGATATGGTGAAGTTATAGGTCATCTGGTTATTGTTTGGTCGGCTTTTGGTATAGGTAATAGTGTAAAAAACTGAAGGACCAGTGCCCGCCTGCAGTGTTATGCCATTAATATCTGCCATTGAAATTCACCTCCTATTCATAGACTGCCGATACTAACGAATTCACCAAACCACAAAGAGTGGTATTCATACGGGTATCCATAATGTTATTTGTAACTATCGATGTGGCTGCCGTCGGTACAAGCACGTCTGCGATTCCAAGTTCATAGATATCGCTGGTTCTTGTCAATTCCGGAGCCACAGGTGTAGCAGCCGGTGTTCCGTCAACAACTGCAATCTTAATACTTCTGCTGATCTGGTCTAAACGAACAACAATCCGGTCAATACGAGGATTGCTTCCATTTGCCGTAGTCAGTGGAATGTTAAGAGCATCCGTGTTTTCATATCTATATCCATTAATCCATGCACTTCCTGCTGCAACACTCACTGCTAATCCAATTGCAGTAGAAACCTGTAGGTTTGTTGGTGTAGCATAAAATACACCGTTAGATACAAGACTTCCGAAATATTCAGCGAAGTCAGTTGCATCATAGACTCTATCTCCATCAGATGAGTTGAAAAATCCGCTTTTCTCCATATTGCTCTCCTCCCTTTAAGCTCTCGCGTAAGAGCAAGATATAAGGTAAAAACCCGTAGGCAGTGTAGATGAAGCCGCGTTTGCTACCACACCGCTTGTGTTAATTGTAATTGGCATACTTGTTCCGCTACCACCCACAGTAGTTGCCACAGCGCGTACCGTAGAGTAAGGGTAAAAATTTGCATTTGTTATAGTTAGAATCGTGCCTCCGGAAGCAACTCCCGAAGCACCCACGTTAATCTGCATTCCGATTGAAACAACACCCTTATTTACAAATGACATATTAAAACCCATTGTCACACCACTTCCAAGTGAGTAGGTTATTGAGGTATCGGCTTCCTGAGCAATCTTTGCGGTAGTAACAGCACCATTTGCAATTCTCGTCCCTGAAACTGGAGCGTTATAGACATTGTTAATGCTGGATGCAAAGGTGCTTCCTCGAACGGCAGCAGCTATATCCGTAAGTGCACCGAGCGGAAAGCTTAGCCAGTTCGCCTGCCCGGACGGGTTATTGAATACGAAAACAGAAATAACATAGAACGTCATAGTATCCCTACTGATAAAGAAACCCATAGCCCTTTGGTAACCGTTTCCTGTGTTATCTCCATTATGCTTTATCAAAAAGATGTGCCCGTTCTCACTTGGCTGATCGCTGAACTTGTTACCACTGTACGAGGTAAAGTAAAAGGCATCTCCAGGTACCATATTGTGCAAAGCATATTGGCCGACCGATGTTGTACCCGCACCTACAAAGTTCTCGAGTGCAGGTAGTTTTCCAAGCAGATTGTTAATACTATCGGTAACGCTATCTCCTTGGATTTTAGGGTCTAATTCGTTTAAATCACCAAGAGTTTCTGTCACATTTCCTATTGCCTCAGCTACCTCAGAAATACCGGTTGGAGCAGATATTGCTGTTTTAACTTGGCTCATATCGGAACGAATTTTCTGTGATATTGTCAATTCAGCTTTTCCAAATACTACGCTTACACTCTGGCCATTCGCATCATAAGTTTCTACTATTTCAGTGATACGTGTTGTCATTGATACACCCCATGCCTTGGAAATGACTTTGACAGTCTGCCCAAGATCATAGTCTGTCTTATATGACAAATTACCGTGAGGGTTAACGGAAGTATCAAACGAATAACGAATCGCCTGCTCATTCAGCTTACTTTGGCCTCGGAAAATCAGAGTATCAATGTAATCTGCTCCGAAATCATCCTTCCGCAGGTCTTTTGCATCTATAAAGATTTCATGCCGTGCCTCTCCAGAACCACTTGCAATGGCTACAAATGTCCGGTCTGCACCTTCACCTTCGCCGCCGACAAGTGCGGTATTAGCATAATCAACAGCACTTATAGTGTATATTTGTTCAGTTAGGTTCTCGTACTCCTTTGAGAACACTGCCTGTGACTCCAAGCCCATATATAACATTACGGTTAAAATTCCAGTTGAAGGTGTAAATACGGTCTTAATTCCAACCTCTGAAACCTCACATAGTTCTGTTATCACATCCATCAAGTTCCGATACGATACCTGTGTGCTGATGGGCACATTTAAGTTCGGTGATAAAAATGATATCCCACTAATTTTCCTTGCTGCATCAGAAGGATTGATAAGATTATTATTAATCAACTGCTCTACACAAATTGAAATGTCCCCGGACAGTTTCTCCGTTTGCCATACAATGCGTCGAGCAAGAAATGATGTAACAAATCGTCCGCTTGCAGTGATGATTTCCTGCTCAGTTTGAGACAATTCCAGATGCTCAATAATCCCAGCTTCCTCATCATCGTTCTTCCAAATGAGGTTTCCTTCTTTTAAGAGTGCTGTATTCTCCTGTGTTGCTATGGCTTTTAATTCAAACGAGCCACACTGTGAGTACCGCCTGGTCCATCTTAGGTATTCGAAGGATTCC
>DMJQ01000045.1 GCA_003457065.1 Clostridiales bacterium | reverse complement strand
TATTTTTTCTTCCCATTCTGACGCAGAATCCCAAAAGAGAAACTTCATTTACGTCTGCCTCTTCCTTCATGTCCTTAATATTCCTAAAGGACATATTCTTAACAACATGAAGTATCTGCATATGCCACCTGATTAAAGCACACACTTTTTTTATGAACTGCTCATCTGTGGTAAATTCCTCTAAAAATTCTCTCGCCATTGCCGCTCCTACCTTTTCATGGTCATAGGAAGTAATCTTTCCTTTCCTTATTTTTGTAGTGGCAGGCTTACCAATGTCGTGCAGAAGCGCTGCCCACATAAATGCCTTTTCATCACTGCTCCTGTGTTTTTCCGCGGCTGCATGATCTATTACCAACATGGTATGATTCCATGCGTTGCCTTCAGGATGGTGTACAGGCGACTGCTGGGCGGTTTTTAAATTGTAAAGCATATAAAAAGGATGTTCTTTGAAAACAGGCACTTCTAAAATACCGTTAAAATATTCCGACGGTTTATCGTCCATCAATAAATGGTTGTTTATTTCATATAAGAAAATATCTTTTGTTTTCTCATCAATTATATTATAATTTATCTTCTTTTGTTTAAGCTGCATAATTACCTCTGCAAATAATTTTATCACAATTTATCTTGCCACGGTAATTTTAAAATATACTTTTCTGATGTTGGCAGCTAAACCAATAAAAATATTAATAAAAATAAATTGAAACATGTGGCAGTTATTTTCACATATTTCAGCAGAATATAATAGTTACTATAAATTGACATGGGATTTAACCTATACTATACTTATGGCATCAAATCTTTTTCATTTAAATAAATATTTTAAAAAGGAGCATATTATGAAAAACAAGAAATTAGTTATGATTCCCGGGCCTACACCAACAGTAAGAACAATTACCGATCAGCTGGGAAAAGAAACCGTCGCTTTTGGAGATCCTGAATTTGTAAATGATTTTAAAGAACTGGTTGTTGACTTGAAAAAACTGCTTAGAGAACNNCTCTGGCAATGGAAATGGCTGTTTCCAATGTAACAAAAAAAGGAGATAACGTATTAATAGTTTCAAACGGATTTTTTGGTGACAGATTTATCGATATCTGCGAAAGAAAAGGATTAAACACTGATGTTCTGTCGGCTCCTTGGGGACAAGTGGTGCCGCCCGAAGAAATTGAAAAAAAACTGAAAGAAAAAAATTACGCCGCCATGACAGTAACACACGTGGATACGGCAACAGGCGCAGGCGCACCCATACAAGAAATAGGAAAAGTGATGAAGAATTTTCCCGACACAGTCTACATAGTCGACGGTGTTGCCGCAACAGCCGGAGAAAGAGAATATGTAGATGATTACGGAATAGATATACTGTTTACGGGTTCACAAAAAGCTTTTGGCGTTGCACCGGGTCTTCTGATTTTATTTGCAGGCAAGAAAGCTTTGGAAAGAAGAAAATCGCTGGGAACAATCCCCGAATATTATATAGATTTCGAAAAATGGATTCCCATAATGAACGACCCTTCAAAATATTTTGCAACTCCGGCAGTTAACATGATCTGGGCTCTTAAAGAATCCGTCAGATTAATAAATGAAGAAGGCATCGAAGCGAGATACGACAGGCATATAAGAATGTCAGACGCAATTAATGCGGCGCTTGAAGCATTAGGATTTAAGCTTCTTGCCGTGAAAGGAAACAGATGTTCCACACTGTCCAATGTTTTATATCCCGAAGGAATTAATGACGCTGAATTCAGGGCAGCATTGGCTGAAGAAGGAGTCATGGTAGCAGGCGGTCTGGCTGCATATGCGGGCAAAATGTTCAGGTTAGGACACATGGGTAACATTGATGACCACACTGTATATTCAACAATTGCGGCAATAGAAAGAACACTGATAAGATTGGGGTACCGTTACGAAAAAGGCACAGGTTTAAAAACTTTGCTTGAAAAAATGTAATAAAGGTTCCGGAAAACTCCGGAACCTTATTTTATATAAATATGAATATATCAGTTAATAGGTTATATCTTATATTTAGAGGAATCTGATATATTACATATGTCTATATAGCGTATTCAACTGACCCTTCTTCATGCTGCTTAAACACATAAAATATATGTTTTAGCAGTTCAAAGCAATTTTTAACCGTCTTGACGTCCGCATCGTCTATAACAGGATTAAGTTCCACAAAATCCATTGAAGTTATGTGAATATGTCCGATTAAACCCGTGAAGATATCCTTGCCTTCCTTTAAACTGAAACCTTCCGATACGGGAGTTCCTGTTCCGGGAACTAACGACTTGTCCAAGGCATCAATGTCAAAACTTAAATGAACTCCGTCAACATTTGAATTGTTGATTTTGTATATTACCGACTTCAGCACATTCTCCAGTCCTTTTTCGCGGACTTCTTTCATTGTATATAAATTTAATTTAACTCTGTCCGCAAGCTCGTATTCACCTGGATCGATATCTCTTGCACCAATAATGTACACATTTTCAGGCTTAACTTTTTGACCTTTGAAATAAATATTTGTTAAAGCCGGGTTTCCCACGTTCATGGAAGCTGCCAGCGGCATACCGTGAATGTTTCCTGACGGCGAAGTTTCTTCGGTGTTTATGTCTCCGTGAGCGTCTATCCAGATTACGGCAATCTCATCAAAGTGTCTGCTTGCACCTGCAATGCTACCCATTCCAAGAGAATGGTCTCCGCCTAACACAAACGGTACGGCACTTCCATTTAATGAATTGTATACCGCATCAGCCAGATTATTGCTGTATTCGACTATTTGATTTAAATATTTTAAATTTTTGTGGCTTGCAAATTTTTCTTCTGATGAAGCAAAAGGTATTTTTATATCTCCCTTGTCATAAACTTTGTGGCCTTCTTTTTCAATTAAACCAGCGATATTATTTTTTCTGAATGTTTCAGGACCAAATTGAGCTCCTTCTTTATCGCATCCGTAATTAACCGGCACACCTATCAAATTAAATTTCATGCTGCCCTCCTGATTGCAATGTATTTATAATTATAAGATATATGCATATTTATGTCAATAAAATCTACATATTTCTACATACTTTGCGCATCGTCAGGAAAACATATACAGCAATAAAATAATTTTGCATAATCTTAATATTTTTAGCCAAAAAAGGTTCTGAAGCACTTTCAGCCCAGGAACCTTTTAAATGTTTAATAATTATTTATTTCGAACTACAATTCCTTTTATTTTATCGCCTGATTCATCACCGTATTTAACCCGGATTTTAGTGTTTAACTTTTCAGTCAGTGAATTTCCCTTTTTAGCATCTTTATATGAAACTGATATGATAAAATCCTTATCACGGTACTTCGACAGATAACCGCCCGCATTGAGCTCATCGATTGTCAGCTGCACAGCATCTGTTATATCCTTGTGCATTAAATCTAAGTTCTCCAATTTTACCTCGGTATCATTGTCTATTTCCACCTTAATAACCCTGTTAAAATTATTCACGGAATATTTTACATAAGGATCACCGTTAAGGACTACATAGCCCGACGGTGTAATATACAGATAACCGCCATATGCGGAAATACCGAATATGGCAGCAAATAAAACAACATAACTTAAAAACTTTAATAAAAAAACAAGGAATTTTTTCATTGGCTCGCTCTCTTTGCCGTAAATTTATAAGACAAATCATAAATAATATACCATTATAATATGCCGCTTAAACACAAATTATGAATGACATATGAAATTTCAGCAAATTTTATAATTTTCTAAACTTTTTGCTTGGTTAATATGGTACTTTATGGTATAATGACGAGCAAAAAAAGCATTCAGTAAATACCGCCTGACTGCCTGTAGCTTCATGTAAAAGTATTAAACAGAAATTAATGCACATAATAGTAAGACCGATTTGTAAACTAACAGAACTGATATGTAAAACAAAGTCCTGTTGTTTTCGATTTCGTTAAAGTCACAGTTTTGTATTACTGCATTTCATAATTATACGACACAGATTCAAGGAGAGCTACATGACAAACAAATCATTAATGAAAAATGTAACATTCATTGAAGCCATGGCAATCGTTGTAGGCATGATCATCGGTTCCGGCATATTTTTGAAACCGGGAATTGTACTTCAGAGCGCCGGCTCACAGTCCATGGCAATTTTAGCATGGGTAACCGGCGGAATAATCACACTGGCTTCGGCACTGACAATTGCTGAAATTGCAGCTGCAATACCTAAGGCAGGCGGTCTGTATGTGTATCTAAAAGAATTATACGGAGATGTTTACGGCTTCCTCTTAGGCTGGGTTCAGACGATTATATCCTATCCCGCATCGGTTGCTGCGCAAACAATAGCATTTGCCACCTATGCAGGTTTCTTCATCCCAATGAATGACGTACAGCAAAAAATACTGGCCGTTTCAGTGCTGGCATTTATTTTATTAATGAATGTGCTCGCCACAAAATTCGGAGGAATAATCCAGACAGTCGCCACGATAGGAAAACTCGTACCGATTGCGGCAATCATTATATTCGGACTTGCAATGCATCCATCACACGATTACGGAAGCGTCAATGCCATTGCAAACAGAACAGGGTTCGGCGCCGCTATATTGGGAACGCTTTGGGCATATGAAGGCTGGATAAGTGTCGCAAACATGGCAGGCGAACTTAAAGATCCTGCAAGAGATCTACCAAGGGTTATATCACTCGGAGTTATTTTTGTAATCGCAGTATATGCTGTCTTTAATACAGCAATATTCAAAGCGCTTCCCACGGAACAGATAGTTGCCTCCAAAACTCCTGCGGCCGATGCGGCAGTGGCAATGTTCGGAACAGGCGGAGCAATATTTATCACCGCAGGCATCATGGTTTCCGTTTTCGGCGCATTGAACGGATTCTTGATGACAGGCGCAAGAGTTCCCTACGCCATGGGTGAAAAAAACATGCTTCCTTTTTCTAATGTGTTAAGCCGTGTCCATCCAAAATTCAACACTCCCGCAAATTCTCTGATAATGCAGAGCCTGATTGCGATAGTATACATTTTATCGGGAACATTCAACACTCTTACAGACCTTTTAGTATTTGTTCTTTGGATTTTCTTTACGATGGGTGTATGCGGAGTATTCATTTTAAGAAAAAAATTCCCTCAGGAAAGAGGATTGTATAAAGTACCGCTGTTCCCCCTCACTCCCATCGTCGGCATAGTAGGCGGAGTATATATATTGCTTAACACAGTAATGAACAGTCCAGCCAATTCACTTATCGGAATAGGAATAACACTGCTGGGACTTCCTGTTTATTATTATATAAACGCTAAAAACAATAAAAAAGGCAGATAGCTACTTAGCAATTGACAAACCAAGCATGTTATACCAACGTCTCAGAATCTCATGAAAGCATGAGATTTTCAGCTTTTATTCAGGATAATAGCATATGTATATTATTTGTCTATAAGCTTAAGCAATATCTGCTTTTATTTTATTGGCAGAAAATTTTACGGGCGGCAGAAATAATTGATATTCTACCTATTAAAGGTCCATTTTGTTCAAAATGTCTCTTATTATCTTTGCTTCTTCTTTGCTGAGTGTTACTCCTTTTCCCATTCGTTCATGCTCCGGAGACCATTCTCTTATATCAAATTTAGCTTCCCTGTCATTCCAGCTCACCATGTTTATTTCTTTTGTCCATCCTCTTGCCGACTCGGAAAGAACAGCCAGTTCTTCCGTTATTTCATATTTTATTTCAGCCATAATTAACTCCTTAATCTTCAGTATTGTATTCCTTTAACGCCCTGTCGTAATATTCTTTCGTTTTTTTATCAAAACATACCATTGCAACCTTTTCTACAATATGTCTGTCCCTGCAGAATTCCAAAATGCTTTTCACCGCAATTTCAGATGCTTTTTCCAGCGGAAAGTGGTATACTCCCGTGCTTATGGAAGGAAACGCAACATAGCTGCAGCCATACTCTTCAGCCAGTATCAGACTGTTTAGGTAACATTCTGCCAGCAGGTCTTTTTCGCCTCTGTTTCCTCCCTGCCACACAGGTCCCACCGTATGTATAACATATTTAGCCGGCAGATCATATCCCTTTGTTATTTTAGCTTTTCCTGTTTTGCATCCGCCCAGCTTTCTGCATTCCTTCAGCAGCCCAGGACCTGCTGCCCTGTGTATTGCACCGTCCACTCCACCGCCTCCAAGCAATGAATTGTTGGCCGCATTCACAATTGCATCTGCCTCTGTCTTTGTAATGTCGCCCAGTAAAATTTTAAATTCCATAATACTCCCCCATTTCTAATTATGTAATAAGTATAAGTTTTTATCCTTGCATTGTCAATTTCACATTATTATAAAACAGCGGTTTTTTATTGACAAAAATTCTCAATATGATATTCTGTTATTAACTTATCATGAACTATGCGGAGAAATAAATTGGAAAATATAATTCTTGAAACAAGAAACCTTAGATTTAACGTAATAAATTATAGCGACATAAAGATTCCCGAAAACAGGGCAACCTTCATCGTCGGAAAAAGCGGAACGGGAAAATCAACGCTGCTTCGTATGTTTAACGGCACCTTGAGCCCGGACAGCGGCAGTGTTTTTTATTCCGGCAAAGACATAAGTGAAATCGATACGATAGCACTGCGCCGGGAAGTGCTTCTCATAAGCCAGTCCGTTTACTTATTTGATACAAGCATTAAAGAAAATTTCAAGCAGTTCTGCGGCTATAGAGACTTAACTCCTCCTTCGGATGAAGAAATGAAATTTTTTCTTGACTTATGCTGTGCACCTTTTTCGCTTGACAGCGACTGCACAACCATGTCGGGCGGTGAAAGGCAGAGGATATATATTGCAATATTTCTTTCATTTAGCCCTAAGGTTCTCATGCTGGACGAGCCCACATCCGCTTTGGATAAGCAAAACAGCATCAGTGTCATGGAAAACATCTTATCATTCTGCAGAAAAAAGGGAATCACAGTTGCAGCAGTCAGCCATGACGGAAGTTTGACAGATAAATTTGCGGAAAATATCATATCAATGGGAGGGGACAATTAACATGCAGGGAATAGTAAAATTGAACATACTTCAATTCAGCCTGATTTATATTTTACTGATAGTTGTTCTGGCACTGATGAAAAAATCCAAAATCAGCCAGACACATCTTCTTATAACAGCAAGCATACGGATGACGGTTCAGCTCATACTGGCAGGACTTATCCTGACATATATTTTTGAAAACGCCCATCCCGTTCTTGTAATAATTTACATTATTGCCATGATAGCTTTTTCCATCAGAAGAGTACTTTCAAAAAACAAAGATATCAACAGAGATTTTAAAATAGCCGTTGCATTATCCCTGACATTTTCGGGAACAGTTGTACTTGTTTATTTCATATCCATTGTCGTTGGCGAAAGCGTATTTAATCCACAGTACACAATTCCCATAGCAGGAATGATTATCGGCAATTCAATGACAGGAGTAAGCCTGGCTCTTAAAACTTTCAATGAAAGCCTCAAAAGCCAAAGGCAGAAAATCGACGCACTGCTGAATTTAGGCGCAACACCTAAAAAAATACTGCTGCCATATGTAAACAGCGCTATTGAAACAGCATTGCTGCCAACCCTGAACTCCATGCTGGGAATGGGAATAGTATCACTGCCCGGTATGATGACAGGGCAGATTTTATCAGGCACTCTGCCGACAACAGCCATTATGTATCAGATAGCAATCATGATTGCAATCTGCACATCTGTCTGCCTAACGGTGTTCTGCTCATTAAACTTCGGCTACAAAACACTTTACAACAAAAGAAATCAGATTACATATTAAATATACAGGCTGATTCAGTGCAACCTCCTCAGCCTGTTCTTTATTGAGCCTTATTCCTTTCTGCGGTTCCGGCTTCATTATATTTTTTGTCAAAATATTCTTTTTTCAATTTAACGACCGTTCCGCTGAGGAATATGAGACCTATAAGGTTTGGGATTGCCATCAGACCGTTTGCCGTATCAGCCAGCGACCACACAAATTCTAAACCGCCCATTGATCCGATCACAATAAAAACAATCCACAAATATCTTATAGGTTTGATGCATTTCTGCCCGAACAGATATTCTCCTGCCCTTTCACAGTAGTAATTCACCGATATAAGGCATGAATATCCGAATAACAATGCCGAACCAAGCACTACATAACTTCCTATGTTTCCCGGTAACGTGGTGTTAAAAGCTCTCATAGTAAGTGCAACACCCGATATACCGGTTGTCCATTCGCCGGATATTATAATTGTAATGGCCGTGATGGTACAAATTAAAGTAGTGTCGATAAATACTTCTGCCACGCCCCATATTGCCTGCTCAACAGGATGATTGACCTGTGCACTGCTGTGTATTATCGGTGAGCTTCCCATACCGGCTTCATTAGAAAAAAGGCCTCTGGCAAAACCTATTTTTATTATCTGTCCCAAAGCCGCACCTGCAAATCCACCGGTTGCAGCAACAGGTTTAAATGCACTCTTGAAAATCAGTTCAAATGCTCCAGGAACTTTATCAATGTTTAAAGCCAGAACCATAATTCCGGTTAAAATATAAAGCCCTCCCATGAAGGGAGTCAGGAATTCACACACCTGTCCCATTCTTTTAATTCCGCCAAGAATTACAACACCTGTCATAGCCGCTAAAACAACACCAGTTATCACCGGCTTTATCCCCCATTGTTCCTGCACCGAAAGAGCCACAGAATTAGTGTCTACAACCGCACCCATTATGAAATATGTTATAATGACCATTACACAGAAAAAATATGATAAGAATTTGCTGTGAAGACCTTTGTCAAGATAGTACATCGCTCCGCCGGCAATCGATCCGTCTTCCTTTTTTTCACGATATTTTACACCCAGCGCTATTTCTGAAAACTTCGTTGCCATGCCAAAGAAAGCTGAAATCCACATCCAGAATACGGCTCCAGGACCTCCTATTGCAATTGCGGTAGCGACACCTGCAATGTTTCCGGTGCCAACGACTGCGGCAATTGCCGTCAATCCTGCCTGTCCAGAAGTTAGGTCTCCGTCTACACCGTCCGATTTTCTGAACATCTTGCCGACAGTATTTTTCATTATGATTTTAAAATCAACTACCTGAATAAAACCAAGTCTGACAGTTAAAAATATTCCTGTGCCGACCAACAGTGCAATCATGTATGGTCCCCACACTAAATTGTTCAGCCAGTCATTAATTTGGTAAATCGTTTCCATAATAATTCCTCCTTGTTTGTTAGTTAAATACAATAAAGCAATTAACATGCCAGTTTAACATCTGACTGAATTCAAAGGGTTTAAGACATATAATAAGGAGAAATCAATTTTTTGCATGTGTGCAATTTACTTCTCAAACTGTATAATTTATTTCGTTATAATGTTATATTCGTATAATTTATTGTACAGCTGCCTTCTGCTTATATCAAGAATTCTGGAAGCCTCGCTGATATTGTTGTCACATCTCACCAATACATGTTTTATGTAACTGATTTCGGCATTCTGCCGAACATCTCTTAAGGTATGAATGCCGGTATTAAATTCAAAGTTATCGTTATTTCTCGGTTTTATAACAGGCAAATCTTTCTTTTTAAGAATTCCGTTATCACTGAGAACAACAAGCCTTTCTATAATATTTTTTAATTCTCTGACATTGCCTGGATAATCATAATTTATCAATATTTCCATTAATCCGTCTTCTACATGGCTGATATTCTTCTTCATTTCATCTTTAAAATTATTTAAAAAGAATCTTATAAAGTCCGGAATATCTTCTTTTCTTTCTCTTAGCGGCGGAATTTCAATAGTAATTGTATTTATTCTATAAAATAAATCTTCTCTGAACCTTCCTTCAGCTATTTCCTTATCCAGATTCCTGTTAGTAGCGCTGATTAATCTTAAATCTATTTCAAGTTTTTTATTGCTTCCAATTCTTTCAATGCTTTTATTCTCAATCGCCCTTAAAAGCTTAACCTGAGTATTGGCGGGGATTTCTCCGATTTCATCCAGANNCCGTCAGAAAAGACCTGACAATTTAACGCAACAAAATTTTCATCTTTTCTGCTGCTGCACTGGTGTATATACTTGGCAATAACTTCTTTCCCGGTGCCGGACTCTCCAAGGATCAATATATTTGAATTGCTGCTTGCCGCTTTTTCTGATATCCGCAATACCTCTTTAAATTTCTTGCTGTCGGTGTCCAACAAATAATTAAAATTCATCAGATTATTTTTAATATCTCTGTTATCATTTTTTAATTCATTTATCTTCACCAGTTTACCGATTTCTTTAAGAAGGATCTGTGGATCCTGACCTTTGATAAAATATCCGAATGCACCAAGCTTCATTGCTGTAACAGCATTCTCAACCGTACTGAATGCCGTCACTAAGATAACTTCACAGCTGTAATTGTTATCCTTTATTTTTTTCAAAAGTTCGATTCCATCCATGCCGTCCATTTTCAAATCAGTCAGCACAAGGTCATAACTGTTTTTTTCAAGAAAATCCAAACACTCCTCTCCTGACGCTGCCAGAGTAACTTCATAGCCTTTATACTCCAGCATAAGTCTGTAAACATTTCTGAATTCTTCCTCATCATCCACTACCAGTATTTTGAAATCATACATTTTTGCATACCTCCTTTAAAATTGGAAATTTCATCTTAAATGTAGTTCCAACTCCAAGCTCGCTGTCAACTTGAATTTCTCCGCCGATTTTCTGCACTTCGTTATAAACTATGTACAACCCAAGTCCTGTACCCTGCCCGACTTTTTTAGTCGTAAAAAACGGGTTGAATATGCGTTCCATATTTTCCTGACTTATCCCTATTCCGCTGTCACTGAAATAAATTTTCAAGCAGTTATCTTTAGTTTTACAATCTATTGAAATCCTGCCGCCATCCGGCATTGAATCTATGGAATTAGACAACAAATTTAATAAAATATGATTTAATGACTCCGCTCTGGTAAAAAACTCAATATCTTCTTTGCAATTTACATTTACTTCAATGTTGTTTTTAATTCTGAGCTTATTCTCCAATGAAACTATATTAATTATAGACTCTTTTAAATTTACAAATGATGCACCGTTATTGTCCATATGGGAAAAGTCAAGCAATTTGTTTACTATCCTGTCAGCTCTCTGAACTGAAGATTCAATAATCTCTATGTATTCCTCCGCTGCTGCTTCACGATTAAACACATATGTTTTAAGTATATAGCAATAATTTTGTATAAGTCCCAGAGGGTTTCTGATTTCATGAGCCACACCGGCTGCAAGCTGACCCAGAGCAATCATTTTGTTCTGCTGCAAAATCTGATGCTGGCTCAATTTTATATCTGTTATATCCTCAATCACAATCATATATTTAAAGTCTGAATATTCTAATTCAGAAACCGAAAACATATAATACCTGCTGTCAAACATGAATTCATTTCCGTTTTGCACAGCATGTATGTCTACATGATTGAGTATAGGAACATTCTTGTAGTTACTCCTTTCAATAACAATATTTTCTTTCTTCATATAGTTGCGAAAAGAGTTGTTAACGCTTACAATACATCCGTTCTCATCGACACAGATCAGGAAGCTGGAAAGGGTATCCACGGTTTTCTGAAGATTGTCCCTGCTCCTATTTAAATCATTCGTCCTCTTTATTACTTCATTTTTTAATGTATAGCTCCATAGAGCCATTCCGATAAAAACTAAAATCAGTACAGAAATTAAAACGCTGAAAAACAGCATGAGCCTGTCTGGGATCTTATATTTTAATATGGGAACGGATATTCCAAACCATTTTTGTTGGATTTTTTCGACAAAATTCTTCTTTTGTAAACTTAATATACCCTTGTTTAAAATGCCGATCAGCATGTTTTCTGACTTATTTACGCCAATGCAGACCTCTCTGTCATACAATGCTGATTCTAATATTTTCACATCATCGTCTATGCTGAATTCTTTAACAAAGTTTAATAAAACAGGCTCGTCTCCTATTACGGCTTCTGCTTTCCCTGACCTAAAAACTCTGAGTGATTCCTGCAAATCAGATGTTTCTATAATTTTGACATACGGAATATTTTTCTTTATATATTCAACTGCATAATCTCCTGCGGGTATGGCAACGGTATGGCCTGACAAATCTTCCGAATTAGTGATGTCATCTGCATTTTTATCAGTCATGACGATAGCGCGGATACTATAAATCGGATTCGAAAACACAAGATATTTCTTTCTTTCCTCACTCGGAAAAACATCACACATATCAGCTTCGCCTGAAATCACGCTACCGATAACATTTTCCCATTTTTGAGGAACATATTCGATATCAACTTCCAATTCAATGGAAAGAGCTTTCACATAGTCCAAAACAAGTCCTTTATATTGGCCGTTGCCGTTATCGATATAAGCAAATGGAGGTGCATTTATATCAGATGAAAAATACAGTACTTCCTTCTTCTGCATATAATCGTTTTCTTCTCTTGTAATAAGAATTGAATACTGAATATATTCGTACAGACTTAAATCATATGTGTTGTTGATAAACTGATTTGCTGCTATTAAAAAAACAATACAGATAATTACAATTATTAAAAGCAGTCGTTTAATTGAAATTGACATAACATATTATTCCCTTCAAGCACATGCATAATATAACAGCTGTCAATCCCGACAAAATTTTTTATCCGGGAATTCGATTACATTATATCATAAATGCAAGCCGCTTATCGGCTTGCTTCACACCGATTCAATAAATACATTAAATCAGATAAAACCGTTAGGTTTTATTTCATTACGTATTTATTATATCATGTTTAGCCTTTGTTTTAAATGGCATTTTATCATGAATGAATAACACATACCTTTTTATTGATTTTCAGCTAAAATTCTTCGCATAATAAATCATCCTGCTTATTTAAATTGCAGACTGTCTTTATTTGCTGATAACAGTTTCCTTGTTCTTTCCATCGACAGGTTGTAGCTTTGCCAGTTGTACTCCATGCTTCCGTACAGTTCATCTAAATTCGTCAAATATATTCTGGCTTTGTTTTTTACAATAATTTCGACGCCATCATCCAAGAGCCGCATTATCTGAGGTGCCGCATCGGCAGACAGACCCATAAGATAGTCCATATCAACGGTTTTCGTCTGCCCACTGAAGTACATGTCAATATTTCTTCTTGCAATGATGCTGTCAACATTAACCAGATTCAGGGTTAAATAGTATGTAAGAGCCACCGCGGCATACACTGCCAATATGTTGAAATTATGCCTTATTACATAAATCAAAGTTGCCAGTAATCCGAAAGCTTCAAACATAAGAAACATGTAAACAAATATTCTCAATCTCGTAAAGCCGTATGCCCCGTCATAAAGAGACATTCTGTAGTAAGAAGAAACAAGCAGTATTCCGGTTAATACACATAAATATATCATCATAAGCTTTGTCAGCCGTGCCCATTTATTCTTGTCGATGTATATTTTATCCTTGAGCAGGTATGTGGTCAGCAATATTAAAGCTATATTTAAAACACTTAAAAAAACAAGCTCGAAAAATCCATGTCTTGCATATTCCGCATAATTGAGTCCATAAGGAAGCTCTCCTGCGGAAAACAAGTATTTAAACTGTATTACAATGAAGATTGTATAAATCGCCAATATGGAAAACAGCAAAATATTCAGTACAATCACATCACCGTTGGCTTTCTTTGCTGAATTTGCATTGGGGAAAGTCAATTCTGCAATGGTGTCATGTTTTTCCGCAAGAACAGAATACAGGTGCCCGAACAGATACAGTCCCGCAAACATTCCGCTGATCAGTCTGAATACATAGTAAAAATCAAGCAATCCAAAAAACCACTTATTTAATGAAATAATATTTTTATTGAATATCATGTCTGCCGATGAAAGCATGATTATGAGAAACAGCACACATGGTAACGATATGGTAATGCCGATTATTATACGCTTTATGAGCTGGTTTTTTTCTTTGTTCTTCGACCTTTCCGCCGCCCATCTGAAAGGAATAATGAAATTGGTGAAAGGTTCAAAAGTATTAAGGATAATTTTAAATATCCCTTCTGTATTTAAATCTTTCAGTTTTAAATTGCCGTTCATCATTAAAATCATGACGCTGTATAAAAGCACAATCATAAAAAAATTGCTCGTTCTCCACCCATAGCTTGCGCTAATAAAACAGTTCAGAGATATTATAAATATGGGTATCATCATGAGAATACCTTTATTATTGACTTTTTCCCTGTCCTTCACAATAAAACTGATTAAACAAAATTGAATTAAAATAAACACCGGAACACTGACTCCGGGACTTGTGGTCAGTAACAGGTACATATATGTAATGGCCGAAATAATTCCGTATAAGGACAGTCTTATTTTTACTCTGCTTTCCATGATTCATCCTCCGTATATTCTATTATGTCACCCGGCTGGCAGTCAAGCGCCCTGCATATCTCATTCAGTGTGGAAAGTCTGATTGCTTTGGCTTTATTGTTTTTCAGTATGGAAAGATTTGCAGGCGTTATATTTATTTTTTCAGCCAGTTCCATCAGTCCTATTTTTCTTTTAGCCATCATTACATCCAGTTGTATAATTATTGCCATACGTACTCCCTCCTACACCGTCAAATCATTTTCGTCTTTGTAATAAATAGACTGCTTGAACAGATCCTTTAAAGTCAGGCACAATAAACAGGCTACCATGAATATCGCTATTATGATTACAGTTGAAATTGTAGGCAGCACTATGAGCTTTATCACATATATGACCGAAATGATCAGGCTTGATACCGCAATTTTTCTCAAACAGGCAACATTAGCATGAATAAACGGATTTCCGTCTAATAGTGTTTTGAATATAACCTTAAGCTGCCACAAAATATATACTGACGATATGCCTGAGGCCAGCAGTACAACTATTACAAACTTTGCCATTTCATCGACATGGATATTAANNTTAATATCCATGTCGATGAAAAAGGAACCAAAGCACAACATGCGATTCCCACATAAAACAAAACATCAATACAGACTTTAGTCATATAATGAACAATACTTTTCTGATACATGATTACCTCCCACATGTTTGTAATCAAAATTCTATCAAAGATTTTTTAAAAGTCAATAATTTTTATTGTTTTGCAATAAATAATTATTCCATTTAGATAAGCAGTTGTTGCAATTTCATAACTTAAATTAAGTCAGCAAAAAAACCTTGCAATCGTAAAAATTGCAAGGTTTACAAATTATCAAATAAATAAACAACATTGTAAAATTATCTGTTATTTTTTGGGGCAACCATTGATAATATTCTTTCTATAACTCCCTTATCAAGAACAACATTATGACCTGAAACACAAAATTCAAAATCAAGCCTGCCATACTTCATCAAGGTATCTATATATAAATCCTTCTCACAATATTGGGAAGGAATTATTTCATCAATCGTATCCCCTATATTATCTCCTGCATTCAGAACCTTGTCCTCTTCATCCATAACACTGATAGAATCAATTGTATGTCCGGGGGTATATATGATTCTAACCTTATCCTCCGGGAAGTACAACTCGTTTTCAAAAGTTATACACGGCAGACTCATCTCTGTTTCACCACTCAGCACATCTTTCCATTCTTGCATCATTACATCCCAATTTGACTCGATCATTTCTCTGCACAATCTGTGAGATATTATGACCGAATCCGGAAAGGAGCTGTTGCCCCAGATATGGTCCCAGTGATAATGGGTGTTGATAACAACAATAGGCTTATCATCACCTTCCAGATATTTCTTTATAGGCTTAACGCTTAAAGATCCAAGTCCTGTATCAATAATAAAATTATATCTATTTCCTTTTATTAAATGTAGATTCAAGTCCCATCCTTTAGGAACATTGTACGTAAACAAAACATTTCTGTCTTTAATTTTTTCAATCTTCATAATTGATCCTCCCTCATAATAATAGAGATAATAACTTTCCCATCTATTGTTTATTTTTTTATTACATGCGTACATACTTCTGCGGTAAATTTGATTTAAGTCTAATATTTCTGTTTTTAATGTATTCCAAGCTGCCCCATCCGTAAACCAAAATGTATCAACCTCCAGCTAAAGCATCTTGCAACTCCTATCCGTTCTCAAAATCTTTAAATATTATAGCATAATTTACCCAAATGTTCCATTTGAATATTTTTTGCAAAACCTATTATAGGCTTTTTGGATATACAATTATGTTAACTTTAATTGATCCACTATTATTGTAAATAGTAAGCTTGCAATATTAAGTTCAGCTGATGTTTTGACTTGCTATCCATCATCATGATCTCCAGCTTAATTCAATTAACTATAATAATCCATCATGTCCGCTTAATTAATTCATATCCCCCTCTTAAATGAATACTATTTCTTAAAGAATATAATTGGAGGTTCAGATGGGATACTATATAAGGGTGGAACTGGGTGTGAATATTTATGTGGAAGATATTAATCCAAATGGTGATAAAACAATTGTGTTTTTGCATGGGTGGCCGGGCAGCCATGAATTATTTGAATATCAGTTTGACGTGCTTCCCGAGAGAGGGTACAGGTGTATAGGAATAGATCAGAGAGGATTCGGCAAGTCTGACAAACCGTGGACGGGATATGATTACAACCGGCTTTCCGATGATGTCAGAGTTGTTGTCGAAGTGTTGAAACTGCAGAATTTTACATTGGCGGGGCACTCCACGGGCGGTGCTATAGCCATAAGGTATATGGCAAGACATAACGGTTACGGTGTGTCAAAGCTGGCTCTTTTTGCGGCGGCTGCTCCCAGCCTTATTAAACGTCCTAATTTTCCTTATGGGTTGGAAAGAGAGACAGTGCTCAACATAATTAACGGAACATATAATGACAGGCCCAAAATGCTGAGAGATTTTGGCGAAACATTTTTCTTTCAGTATATTTCCGAGCCATTCTCCGACTGGTTTCTGCAGCTGGGATTGCAGGCGGCTGGGTGGTCAACGGCCGCTATTGCAAATACATGGCTGAATGAGCAATTATTTTATGATTTGGGAGCAATATCGGTTCCCACACTGATTATTCATGGTATTCATGACAAGGTCGTGCCATTTGAACTTGGTGAGGTGCAAAATCAGGCTATTAAGAATTCAGAGCTTCTGCCGTTTCAATACAGCGGTCATGGAGCTTTTTATGATGAACGTGACAAATTCAACGAGAAACTGATGAATTTTATTGAGGGATAAGTCATAAGCGTGATTGAAAACAGACCTAATATATCATTAGCGGACATTTTAAAAATGTCCGCCAATTCAGCCCTGCAGCAAATAACTAAGTTAGAAGCTGAATGCCTCGTTATTTTGCAAATTCTTTTACAATTTTAACTAATATGGATGATATCTTTTCCATAGATTGAACAGGAACATATTCATACCTTTCGCGAAGTTGTACCCGCCTGTGCATATATCCCCTTGATATAAAAAAACCCCATTATTCATGGGATTTCTTATATGCTGTTTACTTTATTTTTCTAATCTCTTCTGCTGAATCTTGAAACTATTCTTAGCACATATATGAATATGTTGATAAAATCAAGGAACAGGCTCATGGCCAGTGTAGGGACGTCATCCTCTGTGAATGCGCCTGTTTTTATGATAGATACATCATGAAGGACATATCCGCTGAATATCATTATTCCAAGCCATGACAGCGCAAGGTGGTAAACTTCGTATTTAAAAAACAAACCTACCACAGTTATTAAAACCAAAGCTATCAATCCTGCATACAGTGTACTTCCCATGAAAGAAAATTCTCTTTTTGATTTATATGAGTACAATGCGATGCCGCCAAACATTACTGTGGTTATTCCCAAAGAAATAAGCACCATTTCGGAACCTATGCCTGACACATAGTACAATATTGTGGGATAAATGCTTATCCCCATTAAAAATGCCACCGAAAAACAATTTAATCTTGAATATGATCTGTTTTCCCTTCTTTTCGAAATTGCTGCCATAATGAGGACTATGAATGAACCGATGCCTGCAAGAAATGCAAACTGAACCGGGACAAACAACTTTCCGAAAATCATTCCTGTTGTACATATCAGTAGCATTATAAAAAATTCCGCCAATACCTTGCTGATGAGATTTTTGTTATCAGACTCATCAAAATAATATTTTTCCAATGCAATCCTCCTTTACTACAAGAAATATTTCGAAATATATGAAAATGCTATAATACCTATTAATCCGACTATACACAACCTTCTTACCTTTAACCACAATTTGTAGCCAAACATATTGCACCTCTCAGTTCAGATTTAGTTATTATCGTTTTTTATTATACCACATAACAATTGACATTTCCATGGAAACATTCCTGTGTTTAATTAAAATGCTAAAGATAGTTTTATTATATAACAAAATCCTTAATTAATCTTAAATTTCACTAAAAATTCTTATATTCCTATATATTTCTGAGTTCGTTCTGTAACAGCACACCTACCATGTCTGCAAACTTTTCCGGCGATTTAATGCGCACCAGACTTCTCCCATAAATCTTTTTAGCCGATTGCAAATCCTCTTCTTTGCCTGTAAATACACAAAGAATTAAAATTCCTTTCTGTCTTCCTTTTCTGACTTCAAAAGCTGTATCATTGACACCGGCTGCATTTTCGTAATCATGGCACGCCGGATTCAATGTATTGTCTGGTATCTTTATAATATCATTCGGTTTTCCGTCCGACAGAACTATCAGGATTTTATGTCTTGCAGTTGAGCTTTTCATCATATGAAGGGCTGTCCTGACCGCAAGTCCATCCCTGTTGAATCCTGCCGCATAATAGCCGAAAATGCCCTCATTTTTTCTGTCCTCAACATAGTCCCGGAAAAGACTGACGACCATATAATTTCTCATATTGCAGAAAGAATAAACCCTAACGGGTATCTGACAGCGCGTGAGACTTTCGGCAATAATATATCCCTGTGCCGCTATTGTTTCCTGTCGGTTTATTTGCGATGCAGAAGCGTCAAGCAATATGTCAACTGTAATATCTCCGATATCCTCTTCCATGTTTTTATTGAATACCTTCAGATCATCCATGTAAATATTTCTCCATATCCTGCCTGAGTCAAGCCTACCTGACACGGTTCTGTTCCGGGATGATTCGGAATTTACAAGCATGGTATTTTTGATTTTGTCTGTTAGTTTGTTTATGCTGACATTATTTCTTGCCAGATTTTCTTTGTAATATTCTTTGTTTTTCTTTCTTTGATACAATACTGCTTTTTGCTGTAGTGTTTCTTCCTTGCCGGCTGCAAATTCGCCTCTGGTGAAATGAAGATGACAGTTCTTGTGATTGCCTCCGCACAAAATATGTTCCAGAGATTTGGTCTTAGGTTCAGGAAGTATTGATATACCGAAATAATCACAGATATATTCCCGCTCTTTATCATCCTGATGCTCCTTATACTTAAGCCAGTGCAGCACAAACTTATTTTTTTTATCTTCCCCGCCAGGCTGTATTGCTCCGGCATATTCTGCGGAGCCTATGTCAATTCTTTTTAAAAAAGGAGCGGCAAAATGCTGTCTATTATTTTTCTCTCCAAAGTGAATCATTTTTCTGTTTCTTATCATTTTGTTAAAGAAGTTGTCTTTTCTGCCGAAAGGAGTGAAATCAAAATATTCATATAATATTTCACTCATTGAGCTTATTATTTCATCGGTATTCATCGACCGGTCAAATTCCAGTTTATTAAGCAGGTCTGATTCAGAATCCGTCAATTCTGTCTTTTCTCCCATTGCTCTCTGAAAATGCGCTCTTTTGAGCCTTCCGTATATGTCAGAATCCTTGCTGACCTGTTTCAATGCCTTGACAGCATAGCTTTTTCGCATAGCTTCCAAAGCGGCGCGTTCTTTCATGCCCTTTTTAAAGGCGCAGTTCTCCAAACCTAACAATGTTAAGTTTGCATAGAGATCATAATCTATATCATTTTTCATACCGTCGAAAAATTTCTGCAACTTAGAATAATCATAATATTTGTGTATGGCACCTATTATATAATTCCAGTAAAGATCCGCTCTGCCATCCTCATCGTATGCCTTAAATTCAGACTGAAAGGAGTAATCATCCGAAGCATTCCATATTATGTTGGAAGCTCTCNNCCGCCGCTGTTTATCTTCATATTTAGAAGCTTCACCTCTTTATGAGCTAATTATAACACGATTGTCAAATATATTGCATGAATATAGTTATTTCCATGTTGTAAATCAACATACAAGATTTGCAGGAATGACGGAATTAAGTCCGTTTCTCATCTGCATGCAAAACAGATCTTTTTATATTGTTGTTATAGATACCGCTGTGTTATAATGAGAAATATAAAAAAAGGTTTTGACACACTTATTAAACTTTAAAAATATTGTTGACGGAGAGTATTATGAAAAAAAATGATATATTACTGGCACTGCTGCTTGTGACAATTTGGGGCTTTAATTTCACTGTTATAAAGCTGGGACTTGGCGGAGTGCCGTCAATGCTTCTTGTTGCGCTGAGATACCTGCTGACGGCTTTTCCTGCAATATTCTTTGTTAAAAAACCAAGCACAGGATGGAAATACATAATTCTATATGGGCTTACCGTAGGAGTCGGACAATTTTCATGTTTATTTTATGCGATGGAAATCGGAATGCCAGCAGGTATTGCTTCCATAGTCCTGCAAATTCAGGCATTTATATCACCTGCACTGGCAGCTGTATTTTTAAATGAAAAACTTAAAGCTAAACAGATTGTCGGTTCAGCAATAGCAGCCGCTGGTCTCGTAATTATAGCCGCAGCCAACACCGCAGGTGGAATCGGTTCAATACCTTTCACAGCGATACTTTTAAATCTGCTGGCTCCGGTTTTCTGGGCAGCTTCTAACATCGTGGCAAGAATTGCCTCTGACAAGGCAGCAGCCAATGGCGAAAAACTGNNACAGCCTTGTTGTTTGGTCAGGTTTAATACCTCCGGTTCCCATGCTTGGTCTGGCGCTGATGCTTAATACACCGCAATCTCTTTTGAGTGTTATAACAAACTTAAACGGAATTTCAATATTTGCGATTATTTATCTGGCATTTGGAGCAACTCTGTTCGGTTACGGCGTATGGAACGTTCTGATAGGAAAATATCCACTATCCAAAGTAGCACCGCTACCTCTGGCAGTTCCCGTTATAGCGCTGCTGTCCGCAAGAATTGTTCTTAATGAACAGCTTTCAAGCATGCAGTGGCTGGGAGTTTCAGTCATATTGGCAGGACTTATAATCACTAATTTAAATCCCGAAATAATTCTTAAACATTTCAAAACCGATAAAGAGATGTAAGCGGCTGTGTGAGAATTGTCACAACCAACTCATAAAATTATCTGTCAACAACGTCCTTGCAATTTATTTAAATCATGCCGGCATTTTGTACGGTTAACCTACTACCTTGCCCTCCGCCATGGAGCACAAATGAGATTATGGCATATAAAAACGCTGTGTTGTCCACAGCGCTAATAAAATTTGATTTAATTTATCCACAGTTACAGCTCTTCATGTGCAGTAAGTTTTCTTGCCATCCAGTCCTTGCCTTCTATCATACGAGTTACCATCATGGATGCAACCGTATCGCCTGTAGCGTTTAAGCAAGTGGCAGGTGGGTCTACCAAAAATCCAATCGTGGCTATTATGGGGAATGCTTCAGCCGGAAAGCCATACATGTTGACTATGAGCATTTCTCCTATCAGTCCTCCGCCGGGCACTCCGGACATTACAACACCACCTAAAATTGACAGCAGAATCGCGGTGAAATATGTACCTATGCCGGAAAATTCGTGACCGAAAATTCCGAATAAGAAAGATATTTTTAAAATTGATGAAAGCACGGTTCCGTCCATATGCATGGTGGCTCCTATCGGAAGTATGATTTCACGAATATCCTTAGGCACCCCTATGCGTGCTGCGGCTTTAAGATTGACAGGCATTGTGGCTATGGAACTTTGAGTCGCAATTGAAGTAATAGCAGGCTCAATAATATTTTTGAAGAACGCTTTCATCCCCTGAACTCCGCCGGCAAAATATGTATATCCCGCAAATGCCGCAAAGAAATAAAATATACATAACGGATAATATACTACCATCGCTCTCGCATAAGCTCCCAACAGCTGAGGTCCGAATTCTCCTATCAGACTTGCAAAATAAGCTCCCAGCCCTATGGGGGCATACAGCATAATTACACCTATAAATTTCATCATAACATTTGACAAGGCTTCTAATGCTCTTGCCACAATATTGCCCTCACCGCCGACCGCGCTTACGCAATATCCGAATATAATAGCGAATACAATGAGTGGCAGCATGTTGGAGCGAGACAGCAGTTTGCTGAAATCATTTACAGTAAGTGGCTGAACAATCTGATCAGCAAGAGACATCTCTTCTAATTCCGTATCCGCAATACCCAACTCTATGTTTGCACCAGCTGCCGGAGGGAATACTTTAACTACAATAAGAATTAAAACCGCAGCAATTAATCCCGTGATTACAAATGTCAAAAACATGTTTCCCAATATTTTGCCGAGACGTTTCATGTTTACCATATTACCGACGGCACTGGCTATGGTAATGAATACTAACGGGGTTACCGCCGTAAACATAAGGTTTAGGAATACATCACCAAATGGTTTTAGAACAGTTGCTTTTTCGCCGGCAACAATACCGATAATGCTGCCGATTGTAATAGAGATAATCAATGTAATAGAAAAACGATAATTTTCCCAAAATGTTTTCTTAGTCGTACCCATTTTAAAACTCCTTCTGTTATTTAAATTTTACAGTATTCGTTCTACATTTTATTAACTAAGTTTATTGAATATGCCCTTTTTACTTAAACCCTCCATTTAAAACAACAGATTAATACACCATATCTTCATCCGTTACCTTTCCTTCCGCAACTATGTTTGTATCACCTATGAGATAAAGCTTCTCAATTCTATCATTGAGCTGTTCAATTTCTATAAACAATTCTCCTCCGGGAACAATAATTTTTACTTTGTTTCCTTTTAAATAACCTTTGAGAACGAGAGCCGCAGCTGTTGATGCGGAGCCGGTTCCACAGGCCAGTGTTATGCCTTCAACCCCCCTTTCATATGTTTTCACAATTGCGGCAGTGTCATTTATAACTTCAAAAAAGTTAACATTTGCTCCCTTTGGAAAACCCTCATAAAACCTTATTTTTCTTCCGATTTCAGTTATTTCATCATCATTGGCACGCTGCAAATCATATCTGACCACAGCATGCGGCAATCCCGGATTCCCCAATTCTATATATGAACATTCATACCTTTTACCATCAATTTCTATATCATTGTTCAGTCTGATAACCTGAGGGTTGTTCAGCTGCACTTTGACGAGCCTTCCTTCAAGCACCTCCGCACTTACAATTCCTGCACCCGTTTCAAACTTCATTTTCTTTCCCGCTATTTTGTTTACATAAGCATAGCGTGAAATGCACCTTGCCCCGTTTCCGCACATTTCTCCGATACTTCCGTCCTGATTGTAAAAACGCATTTTAAAATCGGCATCGCCATCAGGAAAATCTATCGCCATGAATCCGTCAGCTCCTATGGATATTTTCCTTTGGCAAAGCTTCTTTGCGATTGCGGACAATTTTTCAACCGGAAGCTTCAGCTCCATGTTGTTTATTATTATAAAGTCATTGCCTGCTCCCTGCATCTTGGTAAAATCCATAAAATTCACCCCTCTGATTTATTATTTCAATGATTCCGGTATCACTTCATTGGCTGTCATATGATCATATGTCTGTCTTTTAACTATAACTTCTGATTTTCCTTCCCTGACCAGCACCGTGGCGGGTAAAGGATTCTTGTTGTAATTGCTCGCCATTGTGTAACCATATGCTCCTGTCGAGAATATGGCAAAAATATCTCCTCTTTCAGGCACTGCAATTTTTGAATCCCGAATCAGTATATCTCCGGATTCACAGCATTTGCCGCAGACGGTAACAACGTCAATCCTCGGTTCCTCCGCTTTGTTTGCAACCACGCCTTCATATTTCGCCTGATAAAGCGCCGGGCGGATATTGTCTGTCATTCCGCCGTCCACGGAAACATATTTTCTTATACCTTTAATATCTTTAACAGTTCCTATTCTATAAAGAGTTATGCCTGCTTCTCCGGCAATGCTTCTGCCCGGTTCAATAACTATTTCAGGTCTTACTGCATTTAAATCTTTAAAAAATTCTTCAATTCTTTCCATCATCGGATTCAGAAAATATGCGTATGACTTTTTGTCGTCTGCATCCGTGTACCTTATTCCAAAACCTCCGCCTGTATTTAACTCCGGTGTGATATAATTATATTTGTCTTTTGTGTCCTTTATTAATTTTAAGGCTATGTCCAGAGCTTTTAAATGCGACTCGTTGTTGTGAAGCTGTGAACCCACATGGAAATGAAATCCCATGAAGTTTACGTACGGTGAATTNNGCTGGAAATATAACTTCATCGTCCAGAGGTATGCCAAACTTTGAGTCTTTTTTGCCTGTGACTATATAATCATGTGAATCACTTTTAACTCCGGGGGTTATTCTGTAGAGAATATTCATCTTCCTGCCTTTTTTACGGCACACTTTTTCTATTAAACTCAATTCGTCAAGGCCGTCGACTATTATTCTTCCTATGTTGTAATCAACAGCCAGCTCCAACTCTTCCACTGATTTGTTGTTCCCGTTAAACTCAATCCTTTCAGCGGGAAATTCTGCCTTAATTGCCGTATATAACTCGCCTCCCGAAACAACATCCATGCACAATCCTTCTCTTTCAATGATTTTGCACATTGCCAGCGTTAAAAACGCCTTAGATGCATAGGCAGCTCTCGTTCTTTCATATCTATTTAAAAAAGTATCTCTGATCTCCCTGCATTTTTCAACAATTGCTGTTTCACTCATGACATATAACGGTGTTCCGTATTTTTCAGCCAATTCGACAGTATTGCATCCATCAAAATACAATGTGTTGTTTTTAATCTCTCTTTCCATATATCATCTCTCCTTTGCCATATTTTATGGAGTTATTTTCCAAACCATTATGCATCTGCCACACATGATGAGGCACATGCAAACATCTGCCTGCAATTCAAAACTGCAATAAAAGTGCAAAAATGCTCCTCTGAAGTTACCGTTAAGTCAAGAACATAAATATGAGCATTTTTGCATGACTGATTATAAANNGTGTGATTCCTAAAATTGCACATTAAATACTGAATTTTATCATTTTCAAATTTGTATCCATTATACAGTCAGCTCCAAGAGGAATTGTTGACATTGGATAACAATGCCCTGACTTTATATTGTACATAACAGGCTTATCGTAATCCGACAATACATCTTTAAGCATTTCCACAACCGTATAATTTTTGTCGCTTTCATTGATACAGTCTGTAAAGTCTCCAAATATTATTCCTGCAGCATCCTGCAGTTTGCCTGAATATTTCAGCTGATACATCATTCTGTCGAGTCTTCTTACATTTTCTTCTACATCTTCTATAAATAAAATTTTCCCTTTTGTATCAATTTCATACGGAGTACCTATCATTGAAACAATCAGCGAAAGATTTCCTCCGGTCACAGTTCCTTCTGCTCTTCCGACTACCATCACACAAAAATCCTCGCCTTCCGGATTTTCTAAAATGAGTTCATCTTCCATATTAATTGCCTTTTCAAAGCTCCTTCTGGTAAAATCGTCATATGAATTCAGCATGTTTGATTTAACCATCGGGCCGTGAAAAGTTACAAACCCGCACTTCTGATTAAAATTTACATTTAAATTCGTGACATCGCTGTAACCCACAAATATCTTAGGATTATTTCTTATCATTTCATAATCAAGTTTATCCAGTGTATGGGAGCTTGTGTCTCCTCCTCTGATACACCATATTGCTTTTACATTCTCGTCACCGAACATTTCATTTATGTCTTCTGCTCTTGATCTGCCCGTTCCCGCGGAATAGCCGTGGACAGATTCATATGTACATTTGCCCATCCTGACCTTATATCCCATATTCTCAACAAGTTTCCTGCATGCATCCGCTTCTTCTCTTTTTACGGGTGAAGACGGAGCTATTATTGCTATTGTATCACCTTTTTTAATTTTATTCGGAAAAAACACTTTTCCACCTCAACTTTCTGCCAATTAAAATACTATGTTTGTGATTATCGCCGCAGCTATTAAACTTATGGCATCAACAAGCAGACCTACTGATAAAGTGTGTCTCACCTTGGTTACTTTTACGACTCCATAGTAAACAGCAATGCAGTACATCGTTGTTTCAGTTGAACCCATAGCCACGGAAGCCACTCTTCCTATAAGTGAGTCCGGTCCGTATGTATTGAAAAGATCTACCATCATTCCTTCTGCTCCGCCTCCGGACAGGGACCTCATGATTCCCATCGGAAGAACCTCCGCCGGCAGACCTATCAGACTGGTTATAGGGCTGAATATTTTCACTACAAAATCCATCGCTCCTGATGCCCTGAATATGCCTATTGCAGCAAGCATTGCAACCAGGTACGGTATAATTCTGATGGCAGTGTCAAACCCTTCCTTTGCACCGCCCACAAATACTTCATAAACCTTTACTTTTTTAACATATCCGTATAACGGTATCCCCAGCAGCATCAACGGTATTGCATATAATGAAATTGTATTTAATGTAGTCTGCAGCATATTATCCCTCCTGTACGTTTTCTGCTTCAGATTTTTCTATGTAATTCTCAACCTGATATCTTTTCATTTTTCCAAACACTTTTGTAAGTATAACAGCCGATACAGTTGAAATAGTAGTAGCCATAATAATTGGTCCTATTACTTCAGCAGCATTTGTGGATCCTGCCGCCGCTCTCAAGCCTATTACCGTGGCAGGAAGCAATGTCACAGATGATGTGTTTATTGCCAGAAACATTACCATAGCATTTGTGGCAACGCCTTTGTGTTCATTTAAAGTATCAAGTTCTTCCATTGCTTTAAGCCCGAACGGAGTCGCTGCATTTCCAAGTCCAAGAATGTTTGCCGCTATGTTCATTATCATTGCACCCATTGCAGGATGCTCCTCGGGAACGTCCGGGAAAAGCCTCCTCATAATCGGACTCAGCGCTTTCGCTAATTTTTGTATCAGCCCGGCTTTTTCCGCAATAGCCATTATTCCAAGCCACAATGTCATTATTCCTATTAATCCTATTGATATTTCTACCGCTGTATTCGCAAAATTAATTGCAGCATCTGTAACTGCCTGCACATTTCCGGTAAAAACAGAAACTATAACTCCGATAACAATCAAACCTAACCAAATTCCATTAATCATTTTTATCTCCTTTCTAATTCAATTCTTTACTGGATAATTGCTCAGTAGATCTCACAGGACACTCCTGCATAAAATCACTCTTTACCGCCTTTCTTTTAATTTAATTAATTACAAATATAAGTAATGCAAATATTATGCCAAATAAGGTATTATCCTAATATAATTTATCTATTCTTGACACAAATATAAAAAAGCTTTAATATTAAAGCAAAACAGAAAGGGTGAGAGCAATAGCCAAAAAAGTAGCCGTTATTACACTAAGCAATAATGCATCTTTATTTTATGAGAACCAGATAAAAGCACTTTTCGGAGATTTAATAAGTGTACACTCATACAGCGTATCGGACGGCTCTGTTAAAAAAGTTGATACAGCAGATGTATTTGTCGTTACAACAGATGCTTTTGAAAACATAAATGCATATGAAAAATCCATGCCCATGAATGTTCCGAGAGTTGAGCTTAACGTTGAATTCACCAGGAATAATATTGAAACATTACTGGGTGTGCCTAAAGGAACAAGTGCTTATTTTGTAAACTTAAGCGAAACAATGGTACGCGAATGCATTGCACGGCTTTCGCAGCTCGGCGTAAATCACATCGATTTCATCCCATGCTTTCCGGGCGCAAATAATGCCAGAAATTGCGACCTTGCTGTTACAGTGGGTGAAAGCAAGTATGTACCAAAAGATATTAAAAATATCATCGATCTGGGCCACCGTGTTCCGGATTCAAATACAATTGTGGAGATCGCACTCCGTTTAAAGCTGGACTATTTACTGGAGCGTGAAAATTTCAAGAAATATTTCAGTTCCATAGCTACAAGCAACTACAGCTTTAATCAGCTGTTCGGGCGTTCCCTCAACATGGAAAGTCAGTTTGAAATATTGATGGAAACAATTGATGCGGGAATTATCGGAGTCAATGAAGACAACGTTATTTTCGCCTGCAATTCAAAGGCTGTAGAAATTACGGGAATCAGCAAAAAGCAGGCGGCAAAAGCTAAAGCAGAATCTTGTTTTCCATTCCTTCCTTTCTCCGAATGCAGGCTCACAGGCAAAAAAGTAAATAATCTGCTTGTAAAATTCAGGGGCGTGGACATCAACGTGACGGTTGCACCGGTAATACGAAGTAATAAATACATAGGTGCTTTTGCAATAATACAGAGGTTTATTGAGGAAGAATCAAAACAGCACAGTCTGCGCATTCAGCTTTTAAATAAAGGCCACAATGCAAAATATACATTTGAAGACATAACAGGTGAAAGCGAAGCGATAATTAAAGCATGTGCCATAGCTAAAAAAATGGCTAAAAATAATTCGGCAGTTCTTATAACCGGAGAGAGCGGAACGGGTAAGGAGCTTTTTGCCCATGCCATACATAACGAATCCGACCGCAGCAGTCATCCGTTCATAGCCATCAACTGTGCCGCAATGCCTGACAATCTTCTTGAGAGTGAATTGTTCGGCTATGAAGAAGGA
>DMJQ01000021.1 GCA_003457065.1 Clostridiales bacterium | reverse complement strand
GTGCTTCTTTATATTTTAAGCGAGTAGCTTTACCTCCCCTGATGTGTCTTTCAGACTTGTTTTTTAGCAAAACTTTCTTGACTTCACTTGCAGCTGGAGGGTTCAGTTTGGGAAGACGTTCTGTAACATCCTTATGGACCGTGCTTTTGCTGACGCCAAATTTTTTAGCCGTCTGCCTTACAGTAGATTCAGTACTTATAATATATTCCGCAATCTCCATGGCTCTTCGTTCTATGTAATCTTTCATGTTTAACCCCCTTTGGCATTATACCGTCTTATTTACATTTTTATGCATTTCTTTGTCCTATTAGAACCTTATTTTGCTTCACTGATGAATATAGTCCATAGGGTTAACATTTTTTCCGTCGACAAACAGCTCAAAATGAAGATGTGCACCGTCTGCCGATTCAATGCTGACTGTCTTTCCTATATTTCCGATTGCCTGCCCCTGTTTAACCTGATCACCAGCTTTTACATCTGACGATGTAAGATTGCTGTAAAGAGATTTTATGTTGTTTCCGTGATCAATAACAATCTCCGTACCTGTAACTTCTGAATTATTTACGGATTCAACCGTTCCGTCCAATACGGATTCAATCATCAATGTGTCTTTAGGCTTGATATCTACACCCTTATGTACTCTCCATTCTCCGATTGTTTCATAATAAACAAGGTCTTCCANNGGCTAACGGAGATGTCATCGATTTTAAATCAGTACTGTCTTCCTGGTCTTTTTCTTCTTCATTATCCTTATTGGCATTCTCGTAGTCTTCAATTATGCCTTCAACATAGTCCTTATATGGATCAACATTAGCGCCGACATTTTCTTTGTCAGTTCCATTTTTCGCCAAGTTATTTTCTTTATTCGGATTTGGATTTGAAGTATATCTCCAAATTATTGCAGTTGATAAAAGAACAATACAAAGAGCAATTATGAAGAAACTTGTATCTCTATGTTTAAGTCTAATAAAGAAATTCTGCAATCTTATTTTTGCATTTCTAAACCTATTATTTTTCATATAATCCTCCTGTTTCTTATTTTTTTATTATCTTCACATAGTGTGTCCCATTTTTTTTATTTAATACAAAATTGTTCTAAAAATTTTTATTTATTCATAAAATATATAGTAAAACTTATGATAAAGGGGTTGATTTTTTTGTTGAACCGTCTGATTTATGCCTTGGTTGTATTCATTATGCTGCTGACTATTCCAAATGTATCGCTTAATTTTTTAGAGCGGAAAATGAATATGCCCAATGCCGCGGAAATTACAGGAGAAGTGAAAGGTAATATCAAAGAGGAGCCAAGCCCTCAAAAAGACTATGAAATACTTGCCACCACCGACATAGAGGAGCCTGAGCTGATTAAGNNTAACAAATGACGTCATGGTAATCGATTTTGAAGAGTATTTAAAAGGTGTTGTCGCATCCGAAATGCCTGCCGAATTTAACGCCGAGGCTCTTAAGGCTCAGGCGGTGACCGCAAGAACATATCTGCTGTACAGATTAAAAAAGTATCCTAACGGTCAGCCGGATCATATGGGCGCTCCAGTTTGCACTGGTACTCATTGTCAGGTATGGACTTCAAAGGAGGATTTAATCGCATCACATGAACAAGGATGGTATGAGCAGTATTGGGGTAAAATCGAGGAAACGGTTAATTCTACACACGGTCAGATATTAACGTATGAAGATAAGATCATAGAACCTCTGTTTCATTCAACCAGCGGCGGAAGGACTGAAAATTCGGAAGATGTATTTTCAGCATCAGTTCCTTACCTGAGAAGTGTGGAAAGCCCTTATGAAGCCGAAGCTCCGAAACTGCACGGTTCTGTTAAAATGACAGTTGATGAATTTATAAATAAAATTAAATCGGCATACGGAAATTTGAATATTACACGTGACAATCTGAATGAAAAGATAAAACTTGGAGAAGTCAGTGAAGGTGGCAAAGTCAAGACTATTTTCATAGATAACACCGAAATCACGGGGCGTGAACTAAGATCTCTTTTTAACCTGAATTCAGCGAATTTCAGCTTTATACAATCAGGAGATCAAATTGAAATATTGACGACCGGTTATGGCCACGGTGTTGGAATGAGCCAGTGGGGCGCTGAAGGCATGGCTGATGAAGGTTATAATTACAAGGATATTTTAAAACACTACTTTACCGGTGTTGAAGTTGTAAGTATGAAATAAATTATTTAATTTTTATATACAACATTAATTTTGTATGATATCATTGTACATAAATAATTACAATCAGAAAGGATTATATATGATATTTATAAATGATGCTGCATATAAAGAATTTAAAGAGCTTTTAGATGAAGCAAAAGTTGAATCCTACAATATCAGGATTATGATAGATAATTACAACTGCAGTGGTCCGGTCTTCGGAATATACGTAGGTGAAGCAACCGCTGATGATGATGTGGAAACGGTCAAAGAGATTACATTTATTGTTGAAAAATCATTAAATGAACAATTCGGTGGATTTATATTTGTATCCAACGAAGAAAATAACGGGTGCGGCGTAGGACTTAAGCCTGTGGTTCAGCCTTCGTCAGGCTGCGGAGACGGATGCGGTGGATGCGACGGCGGATGCCACTAAACTATGTCAAATGGAGCTGTTGCATTATTTCAAAGGAAATAATGCCGGCTTCTTTTTTATGACATAAACAAGAAAAAAACGGCCGTGCAATCGTCCCTGCTACAACCGTCATTTATCTTATATAAAATATTATGTTATTGCCGTACTATTCAGCTACATATGGAAGCAATGCTATTGCTCTTGCTCTTTTTATAGCTCTTGTCACCATTCTCTGGTGTTTAGCACAAGCACCTGTAATTCTTCTTGGTAAGATTTTACCTCTTTCAGTTGTGTATTTCTTTAACTTTCCAAGGTCTTTATAATCTATAAATGTTGTTTTTTCCTGGCAAAACTGACATACCTTTTTACGTGGTCTTCTTTTCTGAGTCATTCTGTCATTTCCTTGTCTTGAACTCACTTGATTTCCTCCTTCCCTGTCAATTATTAAAATGGGATATCTTCGTCATCTACCGGCTGGAAAATGTCATTATCTTCATCAGGGAAATCACCGAAAAAGCTGCTATCTGGCTGAACCGGTCTTCCTTGTTGCGGTGATGATTGCCCTTTCCCACCGATAAATTCCACTCTATCTGCTATAATATCTGTTGTATATCTTTTCTCGCCTGTCTGTGTAGTATAACTTCCTGTTGAAATTCTGCCGTGAACTGCGCACTGACTTCCTTTTGTAAGATAGTTTGCACAATTTTCAGCCTGTTTTCCAAAAACGGTTATACCTATAAAATCCGCTGTCTGTTTTCCCTGAGATGCCGCTTCTTGTTTCTTATCTCTTGACATTTCTCTGTCTACCGCTAAAGTAAACTTTGCAACAGCCATACCGCTTGACGGTATGAATCTCAGCTCCGGATCTCTGACCAGTCTTCCTATTAATACAACATTATTCATATATCTTCCTCTTTTTTATTTATTTAGATTCATCTACAGTAATCATGTGTCTCACAAAGTTGTCACTGATTTTACAAATTCTGTCTATTTCATCAACAGCATCTGCGCCTGCAGTAAAGTCAATAAATACATAATAGCCTTCTCTTTTTTTGTCGATTTCATAAGCAAGTCTTCTCTGACCCCACTCATTAACTTTTTCTACAGTACCTTGTCTTTCAGTTATTATGTTTTTAACCTTTTCGATTTCTGCATTTCTTACATCTTCTTCTAAATTAGACAATAAGATAAAAGCACCTTCGTATTTTTTCATCTGAGTCACCTCCCTTTGGACTTAGGCTCCTGTTCTCTTAGGAGCAAGGATAGCGAATATATTATAGCACTATACATTTGTTAATACAAGTATTTTTTTACATAGCGCAATATTTGATTTTTTACTATCCTTTTATTTCATATTCTGCTTTTTCTTCACAATAGCTGCATCTTTCATTTTGTACCTTTATTATTTGCGGAGCAGCTTCGGCTGTATTTACAAAATCATCAATTGCCATTTCTACATGTTCTTTGCATGCATATATTACTGCTTCTTTTTCCATATTCACACCTATATTTCATAAACTTTGCTCGCTCTGTCCCTGAATGTCATATCTAAGCAGATGCCCGGGTTAACATCGATTAAGTTTTCCTTTAATATATTTTCAACAGTCTTGTACGCCAGCTGAGGAAAATTATTTTCTCTGCTTAAATGACCAAGGAGCACAATTTCAGTTCCTCTTTTCACAACCTTTGAAATCAGGCTTCCCGCCGTATCGTTGGACATATGTCCAAATTCGCCTAAAACCCTTCTTTTAAGGGGCCATGGGTATGGTCCTATCAGTACCAGGTCTTCATCATGGTTTGATTCAACCAGCAGCAGATCCGAATCCATGATGCTGCTGACTATTATGTCATTGGTGCAGCCTGTATCAGTAACCAGGCTTATTTTTTTATTCTTATAAAATATATTATAACCTACGGGATGAGCCGCATCATGTGATATGTCAAATGGTTTTATTGTCATATCTCCGATTTCGGCACATTCATCGNNCATCGAGAACCTTTATATTGTGGGGTTTTATGTTTCCTATGATCGGACTCATTGCCTCCCATGTTTCTTTGTTTGCATAAATAGGTACATTAAGTCTTCTTGACATGACTCCTGCGCCATGTATGTGATCTATGTGCTCGTGAGTTATAAATATGGCATCTATCTTTTTAGCGTCTTCTCCTATATTAGCAATTTCCTGCTGTATTTTTTTCCCGCTTAAGCCGGCATCCACAAGCACGGTGGTATTTTCAGTTTTTATGTATTGGCAGTTTCCGCTGCTCCCGCTGTATAATGAACAAAATTTCAACTTCAATTTGTCCTCCCTATGTACCCTTAACAATTGCAGTAAATCAATTAATATTATCATACATTCATATAATTTACAAATAATTTTATCTTCTTAAACATTAATATCATAACTTTACGTCTTCACTTCGCTGCAATATCTGATTTTATATATCATATAAGAAAGCTGTAAATCATATAAATTTATTATATAGATAATTCTGCATATTTTTATCTAAAATTAGTAGTCCGGAAGGTTATATATGATTATTAGAATAAAATACAAAGTATTGATAATATTTATCGCAATTATTTTAATCGCCGGAATTTTCATGTCTTTTTTTATGAATTCAGTTCAGCCGGTCTCGGCAAACCAAGAAAAAGACTTTATTAAGTGGGTTGATTTCAGGGTGTCTTACGAAGCCATGAATAAGGCGCTAAATGCAGACATAGACAGTACAGGCGAAGAAGTAAAACTTAACTGGGTCGAAATTCTTGCGTACCTGGGAACCCGTAACGGAGGTGATTTTAAAAGATATAAACCCAGGGATATGGATGTCCTTATCGGCAAGCTGAAAAGCGGCGAAAGCATCGAAAGCCTGACTAAGGACTTAAAGCACTACAGCTATTACTACGAAGCATATTCGGCAGTCTTAGGAAACTTTGTCGGTCCTTATGAAGTGCAGGTTAAGGACGAAAATGACCCGGACAAAAAAGTATGGGTAAAAAAATACGGACTGAAAGTATTTTCTCCGATTGCGGCAGGATACAGCTACGGTCATTATGACGACTTCGGGAACTCCAGAAGCTACGGATTTCGAAGAGTACACCTGGGAAACGACCTGTTAGGTTCGGTGGGTACTCCCGTGGTTGCGGTTGAAACGGGACGCATTGAAGCGCTGGGGTGGAACCAGTACGGCGGATGGAGAATAGGAATAAGAAGTCTGGACAACAAAAGATATTATTATTACGCCCACTTGAGAAAAGATCACCCATACGTGAAATCACTCAAAGAAGGAGATATTGTTTACGCAGGTGATGTTATAGGTTACCTTGGAATGACAGGATACAGCATAAAGGAAAATGTAAATAACATCAACGTCCCCCATCTTCATTTCGGAATGCAGCTAATATTTGATGAATCGCAGAAAGAGGCGCTGGCTGAAATCTGGATTGATGTTTACAGAATTGTCAACCTTTTAAACAAAAGCAGATCTCCTACTCTCTATAACAAAGAGACCAAGGAAAATGTCAGAATTTATGACATACGGTTCCACAACGTTCCCGAAAGAACAATCCGTACCGAAAATATAATACCCTCATCATAATAAAAACGGGGCTTGCAAATGCAGGCCTCATTTTTATTTCAATATATTTTAATTTTTAAGTTTTTCCAATTTGTCATTGATTTTAGCCATTACAGCTGCTGTTTCGGCTCTTGACAGATAGTCATCCGGGCAGAAGCTTTTTGCTCCTTTTCCAGACATAATACCGTTGGTATATGCAGATTTAACAGCTTTTATTCCTTCTTCATCCATTTTTGTTAAATCGGAAAAAATTGTGCTCACATCCAGGTTTTTAAACTCATCATCTTCCCCGAATATGTTTTCTATTATGTTGGCAGCTTCCTTTCTTGTAAGTTTGTCCGCAGGATTAAGCTCCCTTTTGAAATCTTCCAATAAACCTAATTTATTTAAATATTTAATATTTTCTACCGCCCATGCGTGAATTTCTGACGCATCTGCAAATGTCAGCGCATTTTCCTCATACTTATTTGTTCCGGCAAGTTTCTCTGTTTCAGGTACGTATCCGTCATTGTTTTTTATTACTTTGCTTAAAAAAATCAAAAATTCTTCTTTTGTCGCTATGCTGTCGGGGTTAAAGGATTCGGCCTCGTTTATTACCCCATCGTTGAAAAGTTCCATTATAATCTTTCTTGCCCAATGGAATGATATGTCGTCAAACACATATCTTCCGTGTTCCGTATCTCCGGTGCGCAGCAGCCAGTTTCTTTCAATCCAGCCTTCACGTTTTTCATCAACAGATACTTTGTACCAATAGTACCCGTTTTGAAGAACCGGTCCTTCCGTAATCGTGCCAAGTTGATTTACACAAAGTTCATGAACATATTTGCCTGCAGGAGCATCTCTCAGCTGATAATTTTCTTTGATTCCGTCGGTCCTGACATAATCCCCTTTTTCATAAAGCACTATATTTCCGCTGTTCGTGTTGGATGGCGTTGGCACTACCAGCGACCTGCTTGGTTTTCCCGACTTAGGAAGATATGCAAAATCTATGTTGTTTATTGTCTGCCCATATTCTTTTTTAATTGTTGCATATATCAACTGCTGATAAGTGTTTCTCCTTGTATTCGGATTGTTGCTCTGTATCCAGCCGTTATATGCCCAAAGAGCAAAATACCAGTTTTCCATAACATTAGGATCCATATTTCCTACACTTGATACACTCTGATATGAGCTCATGCTCCATTTGTTGAGCAGCGTCTCTGCTCCTGCCTCAATATTGTATAAAACATCGTACTTAAGCTTTTCATGATTATACAAACCATTTCTGTTGCTTACCTGCATTACACCAATGCTGCTTCCGCTTATCTTCGGACTTCCGTCACTGTTGAAATGCTGGTAAACAGATTCCACTCTCGCAATCGCCTTCAATATTACAGAAGGAATTGCCCTTTTCAAAGCAACTTCATCAATCATGGCCTCTATTTCTTCACGAGGGGGATTACATTTGTTGGCATATGCAAGTGTATTAAAAGTAAATGCGAAAATGAATATCAACAAAATTATTTTTCGGGTTGTGGTCTTAAATATTTTCATATTTACAGCCTCCCATTTTGGATTTTAACCGTTAACTGTTGACCTGTACGCGGTTAATTAAATTCAGTACCTCTTTCTTTGCCTTTTCCAGTATTTCCACGGATTCGGCTCTGTCTTCCCCCTTAATTGAAAAATAAATTTTTAATTTCGGCTCAGTTCCTGATGGTCTCAACACAAGCCATGAGCCATCTTCAAATGAAAATTTCAATACATCCGACTTTGGATAATTTAACTTTTCTGTCCCGCCTTCTGCGAGATTCAAAACAATGCCGAGCTTGTAATCATAAACATACGGTATGTTTTTTCCTGCCAGAGTACTGAACTTGTTTTCTCTGAAACTTTCCATGATGGACTTCATTTTGCTCAGTCCTGTAACCCCTGCAAAGCTCAGCGAAACAGTTTCTTCCACATAATATCCGTACTCGCCATATATATCATTTAATACATCTAACAGCATTTTACCTTTTTTCTTATAATATGCAGCCATTTCACAAATGAGCATCGATGCAATTACCGCATCCTTATCTCTGACAAATGTGCCTGACAGATAGCCGTAGCTTTCCTCGTATCCGAATAAAAAGGTATGTTCCTTTGAATCTTCGAATTTCTGCATTAATTCCGCAATATATTTAAACCCAGTCAGTGTATCAAATGTGGCCACTTTATATTTTGCCGCAATGTATCTTCCTATTTCACTTGTAACAATTGTTTTTACAATCGCACCGTTTTCCGGAATCCTACCCCGTTCACTTAAAGATCCCAGAACATAATTTAAAAGCAGCACTCCCGTCTGATTTCCGTTTAACGGCACAAACTCGCCCTCATGGTTTTTAATCACGAGGCCGACTCTGTCACAGTCAGGATCAGTGCCTATAATAATTTCACCGTTTAATTCTTCCGCTTTTTTTATCGCTATTTCAAATGAGCTTATTTCCTCTGGATTAGGAGATTTAACCGTTGAAAACTCAGGATCCGGAAGTTCCTGCTCTTTTACGGCAAAGATATTTTTATATCCCAGTTCATCAAGCACTCTTCTCACAAGCTTGTTGCCTGTACCGTGAAGCGGTGTATAAACTATATTTATATCTTTATCAATATCACTGTTAAGGCTTAATTTCTTAACCTCATTTATGTAAATTCCGTCAATGTCATCACCGATCATATGTATTTTTTCATTTCCATCGGCTTTTGATGACTTTATGTCTTTTAACATCACATTGTTTATTTTGTTTATTATGGGATTTGCATCTTCTACCACCTGACCGCCGAAACAGTCATACACCTTGTAGCCGTTATATTCTGGCGGATTGTGGCTGGCCGTAATAACAACACCTGCTTTGCATTTAAAATGGCGCACCGTAAATGAAAGTTCAGGCGTGGGCCTTAAACTTTCGAACAAATAAACACTTATATTGTTTGCCGCAAACACGCATGCTGCCTTAAGTGCAAATTCATAGGACATATTTCTCGAATCATATGCTATTGCCACGCTTATTTCATCATTGTACTTTTCATTTAAATAGTCGGCAATTCCCTGAGTTGCCTTTGCGACAGTCACTATATTCATACGATTGGAGCCTGCACCTATTTTCCCCCTCATTCCTCCGGTGCCGAATTCCAATTCTTTAAAAAATCTGTCTTCTATTTCCCCGTCGTTTTTTCCGATTTTTCTAAGTTCTTCTTTTAATTCATCGGCTACATAAGGGCTTTCAAGCCACATTTCATATTTTTCCCTGCACATAAAAACACCCCTTATAAATTCAGTTTATTTAAATAAGCTTTAAAATCATCCCTCAAGTCGTCTCGTTTAAGTGCAAAGTCAACCGTTGCTTCAAGAAATCCTATTTTGCTTCCCACATCATATCGTCTGCCTTCAAATGTATATGCATAAACATCTTCAATATTACACAATTCTCTTAATCCGTCGGTAAGCTGTATCTCACCGCCGACGCCTTTATGGGTATTTTCAAGTATTTCGAATATTTTTGGCGTAATGATATATCTTCCGAGAATTGCTATATTAGTCGGTGCTTTCTCCTTAGCCGGCTTTTCAACCAGGTCCTTGACAGAATACACGGTATCGCTGATTTTATTTCCCGACACTATGCCGTACTTGCTAACATTTTCCCATTCTACCCTCTGACCCCCCAGAATTGTGGAATTATATTGTTCAAACATTTCAATCATCTGTTTTAAGCATGGTTTTTGCGAATCTACCACATCATCGCCAAGCAATACCGCGAACGGTTCATTGCCTACAAATGACTTTGCGCAATAAACAGCATGCCCTAACCCAAGAGGATCCTTCTGTCTCACAGTATGAATATTAATCATTCTTGAAATTTTACGGACTTCCTCCAGCAGCTCTTGTTTTTGGGTTTTTTCCAAGTTATCCTCCAGCTCGATCGCCCTGTCAAAGTGTTCTTCAATAGAACCTTTGTTTCTGCCTGTTATAATTAATACGTCTTCTATGCCGGAAGCAATTATTTCCTCAACTATGTACTGAATTGTCGGTTTATCGACTATTGGCAGCATTTCTTTCGGTATTGATTTAGTCACAGGCAGGAATCTTGTTCCAAGTCCTGCTGCAGGTATAACTGCTTTTCTTATTTTCATATCTAACCTCTATTAACGGTAATAACCTCATATTTTAAAGACAACAAGACTCTGGCAATTTCATTGCCAGAATCACATAACATAATTGCTTATTCATCTTATGATGCACTGTAATTAGTTTTAATGCTGTCTGTTATTAAAGAATCTTTTAATACATCCATGTGTTCAAGTGATTGACCCGTTCCCTTAGCCACACATGAAATTGCATCTTCGGCAATAGTTACATCCAGTCCCGTTCTTTTCGCTATTAATTTGTCCAGCCCGTGAATCAGACCGCCTCCGCCTGTCATTACGATGCCCTTTTCACTTATGTCTGCAGCCAGTTCCGGCGGTGTTTTTTCAAGAACCGAATGCACCGCATCGGCAATTGAAGTAATTGTTTCTTCCAATGCTTCAAGCATGTCTGAAGATGATATTGTCAGATTTACAGGAAGACCCGTAACAAGATTTCTTCCTCTTACTTCCATGAATTGTTCCTCTTCTTCGGGGAACGCCGTTCCTATATTTATTTTAAGCTCTTCCGCACTTCTTAATCCAATCATTACATTATATTTTTTTCTTACATATCTTACTATAGCATCATCACACTTGTCTCCGGCAACTTTTATCGATCTGCTGACTACGATTCCGCCAAGAGAAATAACAGCTATATCTGTTGTGCCTCCGCCCATGTTTATAATCATGTGTCCTGATGGTTTTGTTATGTCAAGTCCTGCTCCTATAGCAGATGCCACCGGCTCTTCAATCAGGTATGTCTTTTTTGCTCCCGCGTTCATGCTTGCTTCAAGCACCGCTCTTTTTTCAACTTCGGTTACTCCGCTTGGAACGCATATGATAACTCTCGGCTTAATTATTGAATTGCCTACCGCTTTTTTTATAAAATATTTAAGCATTTTTTCTGTTATGTCGAAATCTGATATAACACCGTCTCTTAAAGGTCTGATAGCAACAATATTGCCCGGCGTACGTCCGAGCATTTTTCTGGCTTCCTCTCCAACCTCAAGTATCTTATTAGTATTTATATCGATTGCAACAACAGAAGGTTCATTTATTACTATTCCTTTACCTTTAATGTATACTAATACGCTGGCAGTACCAAGGTCGATTCCAATGTCCATTCTGAAACCCATTTGTATCCTCCTGTATATTTCCTATATTCTTTTGCTGATTCGCCTTCAAATTATGCAAAATCTTACATTTAGTTATAATGATAAAGATTATAACATATAACTTATCTAATTTCAATTTTTTTGTTCACAAAACAACTAATCTTAAGACAAAATTAAAAAGTTATTCCGAGAAGGATTTTAATTTCCCGGAATGCCACCAGGAGCATGTGCTTTATTTGTAAGGTTATATTTCTCATTGACATTACTACTTTATTTTACTCCTGGATCCCGCAAAATTTTGCAAAAAATATTTTGCGGGATTTTGTCGCATTTTGTCGTAATATAACTTGTCATTAAATTATATGTAAAAACAACCTCAATAGTTCAATTTCACCTATCAGTTGGGGATTAAACACCGTGCAGGATTTATAATTTTTTCTTGACAAAGTTATACTTGTTTAATATTATACAAATATAATATTATGGAGGTTCGGATATGTCTTTAAAGCATGGTCTATTAGGCCTTTTAAATTATGGAAGCATGACAGGATATGAACTTGACAAGGCATTTAAAGATTCTCTTAACTTTTTCTGGCAGGCACAGACAAGCCAAATTTATCGCGAGCTCAATGCCATGGAGAAACTTGGATGGCTCACATCAGAGGTTATATTTCAAACAAACAAGCCCAATAAAAAACAATATTCAATTACTCCGGTCGGCAGGTCAGAACTTAAAAACTGGCTGAACAAAGATATACCGGATAATGAATTTCAGATCCGTAGCGTATTTTTAATGAAGCTGTTTTTCTCCGGTGAAAGAAGCTTTGACGAAAGTGTAATTATGCTTAAAAATTATAAAAATAATTGCATGGATGCCATGGCATCTCTGTATGGCACAAATAGCCTCATAGAACTTTACCAACCATATGTCGATAAAACACACAAGGCTGTATACTGGAAACTTACGGCTGATTTTGGAAAATCCTATTTTAAAATGTGCCTTGACTGGGCAGACCGTACAATTAAAACGCTGGAGGAATCCTTATGAATATACTTGTACTCAATGGCAGCCCAAGGTGCGACAGAAGCAACACCCTGAAAATAACAAACGCATTTTTGGATGGAATGAACGCAGTAAACAAAAACCACATTGACATTATAGCGATTTACAATACCAGCATTGAGCATTGCCGAGGTTGCTTTTCCTGCTGGACCAGGACCCCCGGCCGTTGCATAATAGATGATGACATGCAGGAACTTATTGAAAAATACATTGACGCAGATGTCATCATATGGAGCTTCCCGCTATACTATTTTGGCATGCCTTCAAAAATCAAGGCTTTCCTCGACCGCTTGCTTCCCACCAACCTTCCGTTTATGACCGTTAACGCGGATAAAACCAGCGGGCATCCGCCAAGATACGATTTGTCTCATCAGCACCATGTGTTGATTTCAACCTGCGGCTTTTATTCCACAAAAAATAATTATGATGCCCTTCTGCGGCAATTTGAAATTATGTTCAAAAATGATTTGACAAAAATCATCTGTACGGAAGGAGAACTGTTCAATGTACCTCAGCTTTCAGCAAGAACCGGCAATTACCTGGTTTATGCTGAAAAAGCAGGAGAAGAATTTGCTTTGGAAGGCAGGTTTTCAGAATATACCGAAAATAAGCTTACCGAACTTTTATTTCCGCCGGAATCTTTCGTTGAGATGGCCAATGCCAGCTGGAAAATTCAAGAACCTGTCGACAGCGCTCAGCCTGAGGACAAATCTTACAATTTTATCAGGCAGATGGCGGCTGTTTACAATCCAGGCACAAATGGAAAGGATATTATACTGGAAATATTTTTTACGGATATCAACAAGACTTATCAGCTGTTGCCGGGAAAAGAAAAATGCGTTGTAAAAAACACAAATTTTACTCCCTATACCACAAGGATCGAAACATCTTTTGAACTCTGGCTGCAAATTTCAGAAGGAAAAGTCAATCCGGCAAAAGCCATGATGAATAAGCAACTCCGTGTATTGGGCGATTTTGATACAATGCTGAAAATGGATAATTATTTCAGCGTCGGAAATTTCTCTTTAAAAAATCAAAACAACCCTTGCAAAACCAACATGAAAGTCTTTCTGTTCCAGTGGATTGTTTTATGGATATTGCTTCCAATTAACACTGTTTGGGGTGGTGCCGCCGGGATTTTATTCTGCTCGCTTGTTCCGATGCTCGGATCTAAATACCGATTAACGGTTTACGATAAAATCAGCGGCCTACTGGTATCTGTCCTCAGTCTGGCAACACTGCTTTCATTCGACAAAACTCTGATAATCTGTATGTCGTACCTGCTTTTCGGCATCTTGTGGCTGTTATCCTGCAAAGCAAAAATACCATTGACCGCACATTATTCAAGTAGTGAATACGGCGATGATGGAGCGTTCGACAATCCTTTGTTTATAAAAACCAACAGAATATTGACCATGGCATGGGGAGTGTTGTATCTGGTGATTACATTTTACTCATATTTCCTTATGAAAAGCTCCATATCAGAATATACAGGACTTGTTAATTCCGCTGCGCCGGCATTGATGGGCTTGTTTACGGCATGGTTTGCAAAATGGTACCCCGCCAAGGTTGCAAGAGGATAAAGTAAAAAAGTCATCCTGATTATTCTCAGGATGACTTATCTTATTATTCATACAACAAGGTTTCCGAAATCTGCCTACAATCCGACCGCGCAGCACAGGGTTTTTATTTTTTAAGAAGTTTCTTAATTTTCTGAACAGGATCCAGTAATTCGCTTAATGATCTGTCATAATTCAATGTGTCAATAATATTTGCGATATATTTTGACATATCAACTTCAGCATACCAAGGTTTCAGCATAAGCTCTGGTTTTCTGTAAATCATGTTTGTAGTAAAAATTTTGGTTATTGTTCCTTCTTCAAATGCTTTGTCAAATTTAGCAAATCCCTCTGTAAATAAGCCGAATGAAGCAAAAACATATACATTTTTTGCTTTTCTTTCTTTCAGCTTTCTTGCAACGTCAATCATGGAGTCACCTGAAGCTATCATGTCGTCAACTACTATGACATCCTTGCCCTCCACGTTATCTCCCAAGAATTCATGGCTTACAACAGGATTTTTCCCATTTACTATTACAGAATAGTCTCTTCTCTTATAAAACATTCCAAGATCCAATTCCATAACTGATGAATAATAAATACATCTTGACATTCCACCTTCATCCGGTGAAATGATCATCATGTGATTTCTGTCTATCAAAGCATCCGGAGTAGTTCTTACAAATGCTTTAATCATCTGGTAATGAGGGTGAAAATCCTCAAATCCGTGTAATGGTATAGCGTTTTGAACCCTTGGGTCATGAATATCAAAAGATATGATATTTTCAACACCCATTGATGTAAGTTCCTGCAGTGCCATTGCACAGTCAAGTGATTCTCTTGTAGCTCTCTTATGCTGTCTGCCTTCATAAAGCATCGGCATAATTACCGTAATTCTTTTTTCCTTGCCGTTCATTGCGGCAATTATTCTTTTTAAATCCTGATAATGATCATCCGGACTCATCGGCACATCCATGCCGTACATTTTATATGTTACGCCATAATTGAATACATCCGATATAATAAAGACGTCATGGCCTCTCACAGTCTCATTAATCACACCTTTTGCTTCGCCTGATCCAAACCTTGGACAAACAGCATCAAGCAAGTATGTTCTCGCAGGAACCGATCCATCTGAATATATGACAGCATTTTTGTCCTGTCTCCATTCTTTTAAATAATAGTCAATCTTGGCCGCAATCTCCTCACAGCCTTTCATAGCTACTATTGACAATTCGCCAAATGGCTGAGGCTCATTGTACGTATAATCATTTATATTCATTTTTTCCTCCCGTTCAAATTATGCTCTCTTCTTTGCTTTTACTTTTACATTCTATCAAATATTTATTAATTGTCAAAACAAAGTAATTCAAATTTTGTTAAGATATCTTAATAAACGCAATCAACTTCCATTGTTATGTCATGTATCTTGCTTCCGTCTTGTAGGGAAATCGTTGACCAAGACATAAAAAATCTATAGCTTGGCAGCATGTCCAGCTATAGATTTACNNGGGTTTTACATATAAATTCTTGCTATCTGTGAAGATAAGTCTTCGTATGTAAATGGTTTTTGTATTATTACTTCTCCATTTCCTAAAAGTTCTTCATAGTCTGTCTGCTTGGCATATCCGGTAATAAAAAATGCCTTGGGCTTTTCGCGTATTTTCTGCATTTCTTCATAAAGCTGTTTTCCTGTCATTACAGGCATGGATAAATCTATTACTGAAAAAGCAACTTTTCTGCTGTTATTGTTATAATATTCCAACGCTTCCAACGGTTTGCTGAATTTAATAACATCATATCCCAAATCTTCAAGGAGCTCTGATTCCACATCAAGCACATTTAGGTCATCATCTACCAGCATAATCAGATTACTTTTAATTTCAATTTTAGTGATGACTTTTCCCGACTGTTTCTTATTGTATACCGGAAGGAAAATTTCAAATCTGGTTCCGCTTCCAACCCTGCTCTTTACATTAATAAATCCAGAGTGTGATTTAACCGTACCGAAAACGACCGAAAGTCCCAAGCCTGTTCCGCTGGACTTTGTCTTCGTCGTATAATAAGGTTCAAATATTTTTAACATAACATCCTCACCTATTCCGATACCGTTGTCTTCAACATAAATTGCTATGTATTGTCCCGGTTTTAGGGTTTCTCCGTGGCTTAGAACCATTTCCGAAAAAACTACTGTGTCGACAGTTCCCACTTCAATTCTTCCAAACGAACTTTCTACCGCATCCCTGGAATTTAATATCATATTAAGTATTAAATTCTCAATCTGTGTTTCATCTCCCAATATCATCTTATTGGAAGCTCCATACTTGTAGCGCAATTCTATTTTTCTGCTCAATATGGACTCCACCATTGTGTAAGTGTTATCCATTACGCCTTTTAAGTTAATCGGCTTGTTTGTGCTGCTTTCTTTCTTAGAAAACATCAGTATTTTCTTGGTCAAATTTGCGGTGCTTTGAGAAATATGAATTATTCTTTCAGCATATTCTTTGATTTTAACCAAATCATCGGTTCTTTGTATCATGGTTGCATTACCTATGATACTCATCAATTGATTGTTAAAATCATGGGCAATTCCTCCTGCCAACTGACCAAGGGCTGCCATCTTCTCTCTCTGTCTTCTTGCAACCTCCTGCATTTCCTGCATTTCATCGCTACATGAATATCCGTCAAAGTTTTCTCTTGCAATTACTTGCATCTCTTCGCTTTTAATCATTTGTTCCCTTTTTCCTTCTCTTAAAAAAATATTCAACTCCGTAAATATACAATGCTTTTATGGAAAAATTTGTAGAAAAATGTTGCAAACGAAAAAAATGTTAGAAATTTTTTGTTTTTTACTTGTATACATTATAAAAGATTTGAAAACCACACATATTTAATGTAATTTTTTGCTGAAAAAACAATAAATAGAAATTTCATCCGTTTTCTGCCGGTCGTATATTGTTGAATTATGTCGGTTTTATGAATATCTGACAAGATTATGGCATAAAAAAGCAACATTCAACGTCGCTAAGATCGTCAAATGTTGTTTTATGTGGTGATCCATCGGCGATTCGAACGCCGGACACCTTGATTAAAAGTCAAGTGCTCTGCCGACTGAGCTAATGGATCAATGTGAACTTTTATATAATACCTCGCTTGTCGAAACTTGTCAACATCTTTTTAAATATTTTTTGATTGATATTATTTAGACAAATTTGTTGCAAAACATTCACTATATAGATTTTGTCCAAATTGATATATTTTTATGTATATTAATGATATTGACTTATATTTTCTATAATGTTAAAATTAGAAAAAAACGAGGTGATGTGATATTATGGCTTTTAATATGGTTGCGTCTCATGCGAAATGGCCTCAGAAAAATGATGCAATATTTGGTCTTGCGGCAAAAGCAAAAGATGCTATTGATAAGTACGGAAAAGATAAAGTAATTAATTCAACACTTGGAACATTAGTTGACGATGACGGGAATATCATTTGTTTAGATTCAGTATATACCGAATTAAAATCACTGCCAAATGCCGACATAGCAGCATATGCTCAGGTTGCCGGGCAGGCTGATTTTCTTGAAGCCGTTCAGGATGCCTGTTTTAGAGAATACAGACCAAAGGCTTACATTAAAGCAGTTGCCACACCGGGCGGAACGGGTGCAGTAAGACACGCAATCTGGAACTACACTAATCCGGGTGACTCTATATTAGTATGTGACTGGTTTTGGGCACCATATGTAACAATCTCCGAAGAATTCGGAAGGACAGTTACAAATTATGAATTTTTCAATGAAAAGGGCGAATTTAACATTTCATCGTTTAAAGAAAATTTTGAAAATCTGCTTAAAAAACAAAAAAGACTGGTTACTGTGCTAAATACACCGGCAAACAATCCTACAGGTTACAGCTTATCTGACGAAGAATGGGATGAAGTATTAGACATTGCCAGAGAGAATGCCAAAGACAGCGAAAACAGGATAATATTCCTGGTTGACGCAGCATACATAGACTATGCAGGCATCGGTTCAGAAAGAAGAAAATTCTTCACTAAATTCTCTGACCTTCCCGAAAATATATTTGTCATAATAGCATACAGCATGTCTAAAGGCTATACCATGTACGGCTTAAGATCAGGAGCAGCTATCGGAATTTCTTCAAAAGAAGAATTAGTTAATGAATTCTACTACACCTGCATGCATGCAAACAGAGCTAACTGGTCTAACGGAACAAGGGGTGCAATGTCCGTTATGACTAATATAGCAAAAGATACTGCCAAAAAGAAAGCTTTTGAGGACGAAGTAAACAAATATAAAGTCATGTTAAGAAAACGTGCAGATGCGTTTGTAGAAGAAGCCAAAAAATGCGGTCTTGAAATATTGCCTTACAGAGACGGATTTTTTGTAAGTATTCCCTGTGACAATGCAAAAGCGGCTTCCGATGAACTTATTAAAGAAAATTTATTTGTAGTTGCATTGAAGAAAGGTTTAAGATTTGCAGTCTGTGCTGTTTCTGAGGATAAGTGCAGAATTGCTCCCGCTAAAATTAAAAAAGTATTAGACGATTTGAAATAATATTAAACACTGGCATTGATTGCCAGTGCTTTTTTTAGCCTATTTTTTGTCTGAATTGCTTAAAAGCTTTTGAGATTTGGCTTTCCATTTTCCCGATAGATAATATGGGCCTGTCATCATGAGCCATAGCGCCCAGCCTACTCCGTAACTGATAAACATATATTCTTTACCGAATTTATCGGCTATGAAAAATGCTGCGGGTATCCTGCCGAGCCACAGTGAGGCAATTGCACCAATCATAGGAACAACAGATTCGCCTGCTCCTCTTATAACGGCATTTAGTGTGAACACCATTGCCAAAAGAGTGTAAAAAGGCAGAACATTATTTAAGTATATCATTCCGGCTTCTATTACCGGAGGATCAGAATTAAATAATCCGAGAATTGACGGTCCAACCGGAAGAATAACAAGAGCGATCAAGCAAACTATTACCGACAGACTAACTGCCGTGACAGTTCCCTTATGAACCCTGTCCATTCGCTTTGCTCCGATATTCTGACCTGTAAATGTCGTTACTGCGTTGCTGAAGCTTTGGATAGGCATGAAAGCAAATGTATCAATTTTGTTTGCTGCATTGAATCCTGCTATAAAATCCGAACCGTAGCTGTTAACAAGCGATTGAAGACTCATAATTCCTACCGAGAACAACGTCTGCTGAATGCCGGTGGGCAGTCCCAATTTCAGAATTTTCTTAAATATTTCCTTGTCAAACTTAAATTGTATTACCGAAAACCTCAGCACTTCATATTTTTTACGCATGTATATTATTCCGAATATCCAGGAAATAATCTGAGCAATAATTGTAGCTATTGCTACGCCTGAAACGCTCCAATGAAATATAACTACAAAAACAAGGTCAAGAATTATGTTTATAACCGTCGCTATAGCTAAAAACAACAGCGAAGATTTGCTGTCGCCGAATCCCTGAAGTATTCCAGCATTAACATTATACCCAAAAGTTCCTACCATTCCCGCAAATATAATAACCATGTACTGCTTTGCCATCGGCAGTGTATCTGCAGGGGTATTAATTAAGTTTAATATTGGTTCGCATAAAAAAATGCCAATTATTGATATTGGAATTGAACCTATAATCATTGCCGTATAAATTGTCTGTGATGTCTTTTTTACGCTGTCCACATCGCCTGCGCCTATATATTGTGATATAAGGATTGTCGCTCCAATCCCAAGGCCTATGAACATTGCTGCCATCATAAATATAATCGGGAATCCCGTTCCCACGGCAGCCAGCGCTATTTTTCCAACATAATTGCCTACAACTATGCTGTCAACCATATTATACAGCTGTTGCAGAACATTTCCCACAAGCATCGGAAATGCAAACTTAAGCAATATTTTAAGAGGATTTCCTTCCGTCATAGTACTCATTGAGAGATTATCATTTTTATCTTTTAATTTCAATCAACCACCTCCTTGTCAATTAATATAGTATAACATAACCTAATATATTTGAAAATAAAAAAAAGAGAGGTTTCCTCTCTTAAATGCCTTACCGCCGCATCCTATTCCTTAAAACTGTACTTCACCTGCACAGCATTTTTCTTTAAATTTAATTCATTCAATGCCTGAATTTTGTATGGAAGGCTGTATAAATGTATGAATCCGGTGGCATCTTTCTGATCGTACAAATCACCTGTGGAGAATGATGAGATCGATTCATTATACAGCGCATGATCCGATGTCATCCCGGCAAATTTAACAGTGCCTTTGTATAATTTCAATTTAACGGTTCCCGTAACATTTTTCTGCGTAGAATCGATAAACGCATCAAAAGCATTCTTAAGTCCCGAAAACCACATTGCATTGTACACAAGCTCCGCATATTTCTGACCTATCATATCTTTAAAGTGCGCGGCTTCTTTCTCCAACACAAAACTTTCAAGATACTTATGAGCTTCTATTAATATCGTTCCTCCCGGTGTTTCGTAAATTCCTCTTGACTTCATTCCCACAAGTCTGTTTTCAAGCAAATCCATAACGCCTATGCCGTGAGTTCCACCTATTTTATTTAATGCACCGAGCATTTCTTCGCCGTTTAACTTTTTACCGTTTAATTTTACAGGTATACCTTCTTTAAATTCTATTTTGACATATTCCGCAAAATCAGGAGCTTTTTCAACCGTGTTTGTCATTACCAGTATTTCGTCAAGATCCGGTTCACTTGCAGGATTCTCAAGCATTCCGCCTTCATGGCTTATATGAAGAATATTTTGATCTCTGGAATAAATTTTTTCCTTGGTGATTCCGTGTAGGTCAATATTTTTGGACTGAGCGTAGTCTATGGCTTCTTCTCTTGAAGATATATTCCACATACGCCATGGAGCAATAATTTTAATCTCAGGATCCAATGCCGCTATTGCCGTTTCTAAACGCACCTGATCGTTTCCCTTTCCTGTGCAGCCGTGGGCAATATATTCAGCCCCTTCACTGTGAGCAGTTTCAACCAATTTTTTGGCAATGAGCGGCCTTGCATAAGCTGTTCCCAAAAGATATTTACCTTCGTAAACAGCATTTGCCTTGATTCCCTTGTAAACATACTCTTCCACAAATTCATTAACAACATTTTCAATGCATACTTTGCTTGCTCCGGATGACAATGCCTTGTTCCTCACTAAGTCCATATCGTCTTCCTGCCCCACATTTACACAGCAGGCAATAATATCTAAATCATTGTAATTTTCCTTTAACCACGGAATAATAATTGATGTGTCCAATCCGCCTGAATATGCCAATACTACTTTTTCTTTGTTCATTTCTTTCCTCCAGTTTAAATTTTTTGTTTTGGTACACACGTATGTTTATACGTTTGTTATTTCATAATGCAGTCGATTTTTTGCATGTTACAAAGATCATACAAACTTGTTGCCCGCACAGCTTCACCGGCAGAAACTTCCATTCAGAGTTCGGAAAAATTGAGTCATGGCACAAAAAAACCGCTTATAAAGAGGCGGCTCGCACCGCGGTACCACTCTTCTTTACAGGCAGTTTGTTTATCTCTGCATTATAACGGTATTTAACCGTATTCTCATACTGCTACTTCTGAGAATCTTTTCATGGATTCTTTTCGATTAAATGTCACTGCCGGACTTGCACTCTCTACCGACTCGCTGAAGCTAAATTTAATTTACTCGTCCAATCATTAAATTATACATAATAAATTATTTTTATCCAATTATATGCTATGCTTTTAAGTTTGTCAACAGATTTTTTAAAAATTTTCGAAAACTATTATATTTATACCATATTTATTTTTCGATCTAACTAATCCATTCGTCTTAGTAACAGCTCTTATGTGGCAAACGAAATTTTTATCAGCAGAAAAAAAATGAGTAAAAACTCATCTTAAAGCGGTAATTTAGATTTCAATAAATATAACCTAAATAAATATGCGACCCCACAAATGAGCCGCATATTATATGGAAACTATAGGGCTCGAACCTATGACCCTCTGCTTGTAAGGCAGATGCTCTCCCAACTGAGCTAAGCTTCCCAACTGTTTAATTATCAGTGAAAACAATGTTATCACAGAAATAAAAAATTGTCAATAATTTTTATTCATTAAATAATTTTTTCATATCTGAAATTTGCTTGTGCATGAAAATAAAATACTTGGAAATATAGTAAAAAATAGTATAATGTAATAGATATCATATTAGGAGAATATAATGAATCCAGAAAACATGGGAAATAAGAATACAGGATTTATGAAAAGCAGGTATATAAGAATATTTTTCAAAAAATATTTACTGAATTATATATTGGGCGTCATTGCTCTTATAATTGTAGATGTGGCTCAGACGAGGGTTCCTATCATTGTTGGTAACATTATTGACGGCATTGAGCTGAACAATATTGCCATGGAATCCATAAAGTCTTCTATTATAATGCTCTTTGTTATTGCCATAGTCATGTATGCTGGAAGAATCTTATGGAGATTTTATATTTTTGGAACTTCCCGCAACATCGAACGGGACATCAGAAACGACATGTTCTCTCACCTGGAAAAAATGTCGGCAAAATATTATCAGAAGCACACTCCCGGAGAAATAATGGCATACATGACAAACGATCTGGATGCGGTACGCGTGGCACTGGCTCAGGGAATTTTAACACTGTTTGATGTAATCGCACTCGGTACGCTGACATTGTTTAATATGGTCACGGAAATCGACCCTCTTCTGACTGTGGCCACTGTTGTTCCTTTACTTTTAATTGCATTGTCCGCAAGACTTATGGGGCGAGAAATGTTCGGCCGTTTTTCCGACAGGCAGGAAGCATTTGCAGGTTTGTCAAACTTCGTACAGGAAAATTTATCAGGCATAAAAGTCATAAAATCATTTGTACAGGAATCTAAAGCAAGTATGTCCTTTGAAAAGAAAAACAAAAATGCATATGATAAAAATATGAGGCTTTTAAAACTTCAAACCGTAATTCATCCTTTTATGCAGATGGTCTCGGGGCTGGCACTATCAATCGCCATAGGATACGGCGGGTACATCACCATTAAGGGACAAATAACATTAGGAGATTTCACCGCTTTCATTTCATATTTGGGAATGCTTGTATGGCCTATGATGGCAATAGGCATAACGATAAATATATTTACAATGGGAGCAGCATCACTGAAAAGAATCGAAAACATCTTAAATGAACCGGCTGAAATATCTGATACTGAAAATACCGCAGAGATCAGTAATATCTCCGGAGACATAAAAATTAAAAATCTAAATTACATGTATCCAGATACAGACAGGTACGTCCTCCGTGACATTCATTTTGAAGTCAGAAAGGGACAAACTCTCGGAATAATAGGAAGAACCGGAAGCGGCAAGACTACTTTGGTCAATTTGTTTTTAAGAGTCTTTGACCCGTGCGAAAACACGGTGTTTATCAGCGGTACAGATATATTGAACATTCCTCTCAATGTGCTAAGAAAGAATATCGGCTATGTTCCTCAGGATAATTTCCTGTTTTCCGATACAATTGCCAACAACATAGACTTTGGAACTCGAAGCAATGACATGAGAAAAATAATTGAAGCAGCAAAAGCCGCAGCTGTTCATGATAATATAGCTGATTTTAAAGAAGGATATGACACTGTGATCGGTGAAAGGGGAGTCTCCTTATCAGGAGGCCAGAAACAGCGCATATCAATCGCAAGGGCTCTTATAAAAGACCCTGAAATTCTTATTCTTGATGACTCGGTTTCTGCTGTGGATACAGGTACGGAAGAAAAAATACTGGAACATTTGAAGGAAACAAGAAAAGGCAAAACTAACATAATTATTGCTCACAGAATTTCCACAATTCAGGACGCCGACCTGATTATAGTCCTGGATGAAGGAAAAATCGCAGAAAAAGGAACTCATGATGAACTTCTTAAAAACAACGGGCTTTACTGCTCTATTTATGAGAAGCAGCTTTTGGAAAAAATGCTTGAAGAACAGGAATAGGTGATGTTATGGATAACAAATCAAAAAAAATAAAAAAAGGCATGTACAAAAGACTGTTGAAATACGCCAACCCTTATATATGGCATTTTATCATTGCAGTAGCCCTTATATTAATAATAGTTGCGATTGAACTTTATCAGCCCGTGATGCTGGGAAATGCCGTAGATAAATTCTTATCACGTTACGGCAGCTCTAATGAGGCACTTGCCGCGGACAGGCAGAATGATATAAACGGTGTAATTAAAATCAGTTTTATATACTTTGTAACAGTAGCGGCAATATTCTTTTTAAACTATGCACAGGCTCTGATATTAGCCCGTGCAGGCCAAAAAATTATTTACAACATCAGAATGGAAGTTTTTACACATTTAAACGAACTTTCCTTAAGCTTTTTTACGAACAATCCTATAGGAAAGCTTGTTACCAGGGTGACAAATGACACTGAAGCCCTCAACGAAATGTATACCAGCGTTATAGTAAATGTTCTGAAAAGCTGTTTTGTGCTCATAGGTATAGTTATCACCATGATGGCATATAATTTGAAATTATCACTTTTAACATTCACCGTAATACCTTTTATAACACTGTTTACATTTGTCTTTAAAAATGCATCCATGAAAATACACAGGGAAATAAGAAGAAAAATATCCACATTGAATGCTTTTATATCCGAACATGTGTCCGGAATGAAAATCGTGCAGATATTCGCCGTTGAGAATGAAATCTTTGATAATTTCAAAAATGAAAATGAGAAGTTAAGAAAGGAACACATGAAACAACTTTTCACTTTCAGCATTTACAACCCAACAAACTTTCTCATGAATATAACGGCTACGTCAATATTGCTGTGGTTTGGCGGAAAAATGGTTTTTGAAGGAACCATATCAATAGGCACAATTGTTGTTTTTCAAAGATACATAAGCAAGTTTTTTGAGCCCATACAGGAGTTAGCCGAACAACTTAATATCGTTCAGTCCGCAGCTGCGGCATCTGAAAGAATTTTCGGTCTGCTGGATGTTAAGCCTGAAATCAAAGAAAGCGAAAACGCAGTTGAAATAGACAGTTTCAAAGGAAGCATCGAATTTAGAAATGTGTGGTTCTTTTATAATAAAGGCGAATGGATATTAAAGGACTTATCATTTAAAGTAAATCCTGGAGAAAGTGTCGCCTTCGTAGGAGCTACCGGAGCCGGAAAAACCACCATTCAAAACTTAATATGCAGATACTACGACATTCAAAAAGGAGAAATTTTAATAGACGGCATTAATATACAAAATATAAAAATATCGAGCCTGAGAAAGCATATAGGCCAGATGCTTCAGGATGTATTCCTTTTCTCCGGAGACATTAAAAGCAATATAAGGCTGCAGAATGAAAATATTACTGATGAAGAAATACTTAAGGCATCCGAGTATGTCAATGCTCACAGCTTCATTTCAAAGCTTGACAACAAATATGACGAACATGTAATAGAAAACGGCGCAGCTTTCTCGGCGGGTCCNNTGTAGCTGTTGAGATCAATGCAGGCAGCATCGGCCGTAATGCGGATGTACTGGTGGATAAGATTAAGGCAGCCCAGTATGTAAGAAACAATCCCGGTGAAGTGTGCCCTGCCAAGTGGAAAGAGGGAGGCTCAACCTTGAAGCCCAGCCTTGATCTGGTAGGAAAGATCTAATTAATCTGGCATTGCCGATAAACATGTACTATGGAAAGTCATTTTAAGGAGGAAGAGTGAAAGAAAATTATGAAAGGAAGGACGACGCTCATTGTTGCCCACAGATTATCCACCATACAAAATTCCGACAAAATTATTGTTATGCACAAAGGAGAAATCCGTGAGGAAGGAACCCACCAGGAACTTTTGTCACAAAAAGGAATTTATTATAAACTATATAAACTTCAATATGAGCATTATGAGCAATAAATAAAAATAAAAAGTTCTGATAATGAATATACCAGAACTTTTTATTTTTATTCCATTTTAAATCTGTCAAATAAGTTTCTTACCTGAGGAATCATTAAAATTGCTACTGTTGTAACTGCTTCAGGCAACATGTATGTCATGTTATAGAAAAACGACCACGTCACGGCATTGAATCCTTCCGCCGCATACATTCCCCAAAATATAATTCCCGAAATAACAATAACCAGGTATCTTCCTAAAACTCCTATAAGATATCCAGTTATCATTCCGTACTTTTGGTTTCTTAGCAATCCACCTATTCCTATGGCGCCAAACGCCAGCGGATAATCCATCAGCATCTGAATCGGATGAACAACATATGGATTGATTGTTAAATCTAAAAGTCCGTATGCCATGCCTGCAAGCACACCCTGTCTTGGTCCAAACAGATACCCCACCAAAAACAATGTAACCATGCTGAAAGCAGTTATTGAACCGCCATGCGGCATCTTTAACAATGTAATTTGGTTTAAAACAAAGGTAACCGCCAACAATATTGATGTTTTAACTAAAATCGAAACATCATTTTTCTTTTCATTGGTTTTCATTACCAACGCCAATAATAAAAATATTACTGCTACTGTAGTAATCTGTCCCTGGACAGATTCAAAAAAAGACTGCAAAATTTCTTCTGACACAAAAAAACCTCCCATCTTCGCTGGGAGGGGGCTAATCTATGCTTTACAATCGACTTCCTTACGCCGGTATTAACCGGGTCAAGTTTTGAGGGTGAATTCTCAGCATTAAGCTCCCCTAGCGAATTAAATATTTAAGTTATGTTTTATTATACCATAAATATTATAAATTTCAAAGAGTAAAATTTATTTTTCCCATATTCTAAAAATTAACATTTTTATTTAAAGTCACTATTTGTCAACACATGAATAAAATAATCATAACTATATATCAGTAGTTGAAATTTAAGAGAAAGGAATGAAAATTTTGTATATAAACAATAACGACAATTATACACCAATGGTTCCATATATGCCTGATGATCCATTGCCGGGTTACGGCTATGTGCCTTACCAGATAAACCCATTATATTTTGACAACATCAATGAAGCTTTTGTTCAGGGAACGGAATTTCCCGAACTTGTTACTCCGTATTCAGAATTCTTTCAAAGAGGGGTGTAGTCATGATTAACTATTACAACAGCAATCAAATGTCCAATGAAGAATATCTCATGCTTTTAGATATTCAAAAATTACAATTTGCCGTTTATGATTTAGCCCTTTATCTTGATACCCATCCAAACGATCCCGTTGCCTTATATAAACACAAGGCATATGCAGACCAGCTTGCACAGCTGCGCAATGCGTATGAAACTCGATTTGGAATATTATCAGTGATGGGGCAGGAAACAGGAGATACATGGCGCTATATAAACAGTCCTTGGCCATGGGAAAGATAATTAATTAATTTTGCAAAGAAAGGAATGATTAATAGAATGTTTATATATGAAAAAAAATTACAGTACCCTGTCAGAGTTTCAAACAAAGACGTAAGAATGGCACAGGCTGTATTAAACCAGTATGGCGGCGCCGACGGCGAATTGAGTGCAAGCATGAATTATCTGACTCAAAGATTCAGCATGCCTTTAAACGAAACCAAAGGTTTATTAACGGACATAGGAACAGAAGAACTTGGGCACATGGAAATGGTGGCGACCCTGTTTAAGAAATTAATAGAAGGCGCAACAAGAGATGAATTGGTTGCAGCAGGCATGGGAGGCTACTACGCAAATCACGAAACATGCCCGTTCCTGCTTGACGCATCCGGAGTCCCATGGGAATCAAAATATACTCAGGCGAAAGGAGATCCTGTAGCAGATTTGTACAACGATATGGCTGCCGATGGTGCGACTTTGTAAATACAACTTTAATATTTTTAAATAAAGGTTCTTCGCCGGATAAAATATACAGCAAAGAACCTAAAAATTCCAATGTATTTCAACTGGTACTTCTTTTGTAATTTCATCTTTTTTCCCGACTAAAATATAGTCTATTAATTTTTCAACCGTTTCTCTATCTAATGCTTCTATATTTGTATATTGTTCAATTATTTGCCTTCGATTATCCCCAGCATGTATTTTCTCTTCAATGTCAGAAATCTGCTTTCTGTTGTCAACTATCAATCCCTCAAGTCGTTCTTTTTCATTTGCAAAATTTTTTGAAAATTCTACAAATTGATTTTCAGATATTATACCTTTAACCTTATCTAAATAAAGCTGTTGTAATCCTATAGAGTATTCTCCTATCTTTTTCTCATATCCTTCAATATCTTTTTCCAGCTTTGTTATTTTTCCATTAAGATTGTTATTCAATTCTATTTTACGCTCAACTTCATCTTTGTCAAGATATTCATTTATGAGTTTGTGTAATTCATCAATAACTGTCTTTTCAAGTTTTCTTACAGGTATATGAGCTCCTATACATGAGTCTTTTGAAACCCATTTAGTTTCGCATTGGAGATAAATATACCCATGATTTCTAACTGTACGCAGTGTATATCCGCAATACATGCAACGTGCCTTTCTTGCAAATATACCTATTTTCCCTACCTTAAAAGGCTTAGCCTTTTGTTTTATCAGATCCTGCACTCTATTCCAAAGATCTCTGTCGATAATAGGCTCATGTGTATCTTCTACAATGTACCACTGGTCTTTTGGTCTCGGTTTATTTTGCTTCGTTTTATATGAGATGCTTCCATATTTACCTTGAACCATGTTACCAATATATATCTCATTAATTANNCATATCAGCTATAGAAAAATATTTCCATAATGTACTATTTTTTGACTTAGGTTGTTTGTATCGTAGCCCCTTTAATCTTTTATATTCTGTGGGATTAGGTATTCCTCTTTCATTCAAAATACGTGCAATTTTTGTTTTGCCATACCCTTTTGAAAATAAAGTGAACACTTCTCTTACTACTTCGGCAGCTTCTTCATCAATAATCAAGTGCCCCTTCTGCTCAGGATCCTTTTTATATCCGTATAATGCGAAGGAGCCTATATGGTATCCTTTTTCTCTTCTATCATCAAAAACGCTTTTGATGTTTTCAGACAAATCTTCTAAGTACCACTCATTAACAAGCCCGTTTATTTGTCTTGCCTTCTTATTCCCTTTATTTGCAGTGTCTGCATTGTCAACCACACTAATAAAGCGTATACCCCATATCGGGAAAAGCCCATGTATATATTTTTCAACAAGCTCCATTTCCCTGGTAAATCTTGATTGTGTCTTGCAAAGGACTATATCAAATTTATGCTTTTCAGCATCTTCAAGAAGTTCATTCCATTCAGGCCGGTTTCTGTCCGCTCCGGTATAATCGTCATCACTATAGATTTTATATATTTCCCAATCATTTTCAAGAGCATATTTAATAAGCATTGATTTCTGATTCTGAATACTTTCACTGTCATCCTCATTAGATTTTTTATCCCTATCTTCATCTGATAGACGACAATAAATTGCAACCCTAAAAATCTTATCGTTTTGTCCCATACATTTTATCTCCCTTATTTACCTTTATTTAAAAGAGATAAAACAAATCACAACTACATAAGGATATTATACTTAGTGTGTCATGATCTGTAAATCACTTTTGTAAATAATGCATGTTTTGCTCTTTTCAATTTGATTTATCAACTCTATAACTTTTTTATTAAATTCTCTTTTCAGTATTGTTTCATCTGAACTTTTAAAAACATTCTTGCATGCTATTTCTTGTTTACTTAAGCTCATATTGTCACCCCTTTTTTTATATACTATTCTGTAAAAAAGTGTTTATTCCTTTAGAGATCAATAAAAAATACACTTGGCTTGTACCTTGTGTATTACATAATTTATGAAGTTTAAAAACGGAACATCTTATTTTGACATTCCGTTTTCCATTTCACTATTTCTTAGTTACCTTCTTAAATTCCTGAATTGTATTGAAATTAATATTGTTCAACTTATTTTTACATCCCCCTTTTAATATTTATTATCGTTTTTACTTCTTTGAGCAGTCTATTTTCTTCTTGTTCAGTAATATCTGAAATATGATATCCGTCCGGTCTTCTATGAACACGCAATATTAGTATATCTCCCAATATTGCATATCCGTTCTTATCGGATCCGTAATAGTAGCTGCCGACAATATTAATATCCAAGTTTTTTGAATAACCATTTTCATCTACAACCATAACGAACTTCGGATCTAACCGTACAGGATATACAAATTCATAGCACCCAATTTCTTTTTCCAAGTCTTTTGAATTATCATATTTCATTGTTTGTATCTCATTATTTACCGTTACTTTTATCATAATAGTCCTCCCTTTATAATTGTCCTTCTTCTTTGAAGCTGTAGTAATTTTCGCGTTCTTCATCTCCTACAATAATATGATCCAGGAGTTTTATGCCTAATACCTTCCCGCATTCATTAAGACGATTTGTCAAAACAATATCTTCCTTACTTGGTTCTGAATCTCCGCTTGGGTGATTATGTACGACTATTACTGTTGAAGCATTTTGCAACATTGCTCTTTTGAATATTTCTCTGGGATATGCTATACAGCAATTGATGCTTCCTCTGCTGACTTCGAAGTACCCGGTAATATTGTTTTTTGTATCTAATGTCAGCAATCCAAAGACTTCTTCTGGCTCTTTTGATAACTCTAATGTTTTTAAACATACTTGTAGCAGATCGTATGGACAACCTATATTTTGTAGGTTATTAAAGTTATTTTCGTACTCTTTTTCTTTTATAACTTGCAATTTATATTTTGTAAGAGTATGTGTCATATCGCATATTCCCCTTTCCCTGAATAAGTTCTTTCCAGATATAAGTCTGTCTCAATACTTTCTATCCAGGCTTCACAGCTTTCTGCTGCGAGAATATCCAATATTTCTTTTTGCTCTTTCGTAAATTCTTTTGTTCTTAATTCCCTTTTCATTTTTTTCTCCTTCTCATTAAGATTGTTTTTCCCTCAATTTTGAGTTGTAATTTCTTACATGCTTTTTTAGATATTGCAATTGAGAAGGTAAATAAAAACCTTACAGGTTTTATTCTGTAAGGTTTTTATTTAAAGAAGTGGACTTTCGTCATATTCATCGTAGTAATTATAGTTATCAAGAAAGCAATCTTCATCATAAAAATCTATTGGCGATTGATTACGATTACTCTTTTTTGCTCCGATGAATTCCACTCTATCTGCAGTAATCTGCATTGTATATTTTATTTCTCCGGTCTGTGTAATATAACTTCCTGTAGTTATCTTTCCTATTACTATTACTTTACTTCCTTTTTCCAGGTATTTTGCACAGTTCTCAGCAGGTTTTCCGAACACTCTTACGGGTATAAAATCTGCTGTTTGCTTTCCCTGATCTTCACATTCCCGTTTTTTTTCTTTTGACATTTCCTTATCTACGGCAAGCATAAAATTTATAACCGCCGTTTTATTACTATTGTCTAATCTCCTTAATTCTAAATCCTTTGTTAATCTTCCTGACAATTGTACGCTATTCATATTCTTCTCTCCTTCTCTTTTTAGATTGTTTTTTCCTCTTTTTTGAGTTGTAATTTTTTACATGCCACTATTGCGACATTTGAGAAGGTTTTAACTACACAACTAATTATTAAATCTAATTTATTAATTAATTCTATAGTTAAATTAATAGTATTTCTGACGGTCTTGCGAACTCCATGACTTTTCGTTATTCATCATATAACGCTTTAGCCCTCCCCATTCTGATGGCGAGCCGTCCCCATTGCTACCAGCTGTGGCTGGACGGAAGTATCATTATTCCAAAATGCAGGTCGTGGCGATTAAAACTGCCGTTTTAATTTTGTAGCTGTAATTACTCGCTCAATATGGCTTAACCAGATTTTCATGGCGTAACAGCTGCAGTCGCTTTCCTTTTCAGGCTGCATCCTGAACGTATCATAATACTTATTCGACTTTCAAGGTTTCTTACCTTCTTATTAATAAGCAAGAAGGTTTAATTTAACTGCAATGAGTGAGACAACCTTTTACCTGGGGGGACATAGCTTGTACTTTTACATTGCAGCTAAGTTAATATTCTTTTTTGTAAAGAATAAAGATGGCTTATAAAATAGTTTAGTTTTCTGCAATTTTATTGCAGCAGCTATTGAAAAAAAACAATTATTCTGATAAAATGTTTTCATCAGGGACTTGTTGCAGCAAGTCCCTGTGGGAAAGGTTAAATAGGTTTTCAAGTTTGACAAGAACTTCAAAGGTATTGAACAGCTTGTTTTGTTATATTAGTTCTTAATCAACAATGCTTGCTTGCGCTCTTGCCTTATTCTAAACATTTTCTATAATTGTCCTTTCTCATATTTTAAATATCTAAGTATATAATAATACGATATTTAGTATTTGTCAATACGCAATATCTAATTTATTGTTACTTTTATGGAGATACTTTATGTCAAATAATGTGTTAGAAACCATACTTTTTTTAATTAAACAAAATGGTATTACTGAAAAGGAGCTTTTAAAACAATGTAATATAAATACGAGTTTTCTTACTGATTGGAAAAGCGGTAGAATAAAAAATCCTTCATATGATAAGCTTGTAAAAATTGCACGCTATTTTAATGTGTCTATTGACTATTTATTAAATCAACCACAGCGAGCACCAAATTTAAATAAAAATATGTTTAGTCCTAATTCTAAAAAAATGGATTTTACAAGTATTATAATGGAAAATTCGCTTACAGGCCCTGATCAATGTGAACGACCAAAATTAGATTTATCTGATAACGAAATCGAACTTATAAATCTGTTTAATAAGCTTCCAGACGATAGAAGCAAACTTAAGTTTCTCGGCAAAGCTGAAATGATTATTAATGAAATGATAGAAAAATGAAACATGAAATGCCTAAACATTTCATGTTTCATCTTTTAAGGGATTATGTTTTCTAGTATTTTGCTAAATATCGGTACCTTAATTGAAAAATACATTACTATAAAAATTATTATACACATAATAAACACGTATTTTTTATTACCTCTATTATTACAAGTTTGTGCATTACTGCTTTCTTGGTTTACATTTTGTTCTCTGTATCTAAATTTGTTATATTCATTTATCAAATATGTCCCTACCTCAACTGGAGCATTTAATGATACATCAGCCGCATCATCCGATAATGTGTGGCTTCTAGTATGTCCTATGGCTGTTATAATATATTTATGGCTTTTCAATATTTCATTTATTATTAATTCATCATCAAACACTTGTAAGTTTTCAATTCCTCCTCGTGTTATTACGATTATTTCTATATCGGATTCATTCGCATCTTGTATAGCAGATGCTATTTCTGAAGCATCTGATGTGTTAACTATCTGACAATACAATTTAAAGAAATTATTGTTTTTAAATGATTCTTGTACATCATGAAGACTTTCACCATTTGGTGCTACAATATAAACTCCTATGGTTTCTTTGCCATAAAAGTTAAGTCTTCTTACATTTTTTAAATCTTTTATTTTTTTAGCACTTTCAGTCTTGCAATTTTCGTAATCAAATTGTAAGTCTACACCTATAGCTCTTACTTGTAAGATATCGTAATTATGTATATATCCATTTCGATTAATATATGGAATACATTTTATTGTTACTCTATTACCTGATTTTAAATCTTCTTTATGCACGCTCAATTTATTTTTATCAGAAATATACACTTTCAGACTAAAGCCGTACTCGTCTTCTAAATTAAACCCTAATTTGTTTTCATCACCATTAATATAATATGCATTGTTAGCAATAATACCATCCAAAATAAACTCTTTCCTTAAATTGCAATTGAATTTATCTACATTAATGCACTTTAGAAAATTTTCTTTAAGTTCTTTAATTGAATTATTATTTATCTCCATTTATTTTGCCCTTTATGTTTCTTTTTTAACTTTATTTAATTTGCACAAAACAAAATCTATTGATTTAAAAGTTCTTTCCTTCAAACCTATTTACCTATATTAAATAGTACCATTTCTATATTCTATTCCATATTCCTGCAACTTCGCTATTCTTTCATCTAGGCTGGGGTGTGATGATATCAGGTTCGCCCATAATCCTTTTGCTCCTGTTTCATAGAATTGATCTAGCACTTGTGCTAACCCTTCCCCATATCCGCAATCATAAGAAAACTTATCTGCTAAAAATTCATTTTTTCTTGATGAATACATTACTAATATGATACCTATCTTTGTCCATATCCACATCATTGCTGCTAAAACTATATCAATTAAAAATGCTACCAATATTTCTACACTATCTCCGATAACTATTGATGCTAAAAATGCCAATATTGCCACTATTATCCTGTAAATAATAAATAATGCCGTAACAATTAAGTTTCCAACACTTATTAATAATATAAAATCTGTATCCTTATTTGATAGATGTCCGAATTCATGAGCCAAAGTTGCTTTTATATATTCATCTGGATATTTTAGGAATCCTTTTGTTATGCATATTGTTTTTCTACCTGTAGCAAATGCACTTGCATACTCATCACCACTCATATATAATTTTATATCATCAGATATAGAAGGATTATGTTTTTTTGCTTCTTGATATACTTCTCTAAATAGTGGCTCTATCTTTTTCTTGTATTCTTCTCTTTTTATTTCTTTGCAACCTGTTTGAAATCTTAAAATTCTTTCTCCGATTGGGGATAACGCAATCGCTAATGATATTGTATACAATATTAATCCTGTTAATATTCCATCCATATTTTTGAAATTACTGCTAAATATACTCGTTATTATAAAAATATTCAGTATAAAATAAAGCAATATTCCTACATTAGACTTCTTTTTTAAGTTTTTGACAAATTCAATGAGATACGTCATCTTGCCCCCCTATAATAATATTTATCGTCTATATTCTATCTCGGCCCAATCTATTAAAATTTCACCCTTTTTATAACTTCTATGTATTTATATTTATTTTAAAGTAATACAATAAATTGGATCTCTACACGTCTATTGTCTGTCTGTTACATATATTTACATATTTAACAATATAAGCTACCATAAAGTAAGAATATAGTAAACGGAGGTAACAATGAAAAAAAGAACAATTAAATTCTTATCTATTGCAGTCATTTTATGTATTATATTTACTTTCCCTTCCTATGCACATAGCGGAAGAACAGATAGCTCCGGAGGGCATCGAGATAACAAGAATAAAAGCGGATTAGGATATTACCATTATCATTGTGGTGGATATCCCGCTCACTTACATACTAATGGTATATGTCCTTATAAAGACATATCTGTGGAAGATAATTCAACGACCTCTTCTACAACTTCAACAAATTATGAATCTACCACGGAAAAGAAACCTCAGATTATAGCAACCGATATAAAAACCATTATCGACGAAAAAGAAGTACCTACTTTTTATTATAACGGAAAACCAGGTGGAACAGTTATTATAGCTGAAGATTTACAAAAATATGGCTTTGATAAAACTTGGAATCAAGATACAAAAACACTAATACTTACGAGAGATATTAGCAAAGAAATAACATTTATGGATATGGAATACTATAACAAACTTAACCTTGGACAAGTTTTGTATGATGTTGTAGAATCAGATATAAAAGTAATTCTAAAAACATCCGCTGACAGTGAAGAAATACAAGCCACAAAATTCTACAACTTGAATGGATATATTGCAATTTCTACAGATGAATTAAAGCATTTTGGCAGCATCAGTTGGGACAATACTACACGAAAATTGACAGTCTCTTTAAATTAGCAGTAATCCATACCCGGACATATGCGTCCGGGTATGGATTTTCTATAGACCTAAAAACAATATTACACTTAAAACACCCAATTTACACGTAATTTGTTACACTCCCTATATTAGAATTTATTCATATAATATTATCCATAACATCCTCGACCACACTATTTATTATATCCTCCTTGCTCATTACTTTTTCTCCCGGTTCTTCTTTATTTATTTCCTGTTTATCCGTTAGGATAATTGCTGTATTGCTTATTACTTCTATTTCTTCTTCCTGCTCTTTTCTTTTGTGGACTGGGACGTAATCTTTTATATTGATCTTCAGATTTTTTATTTCCGGGTACTCTTCAAGACTGTTATAGCCGCATTTCCACAGGAGCAGCGGATGTTCTCCCCTAATAAATACTATACATTTCTTTTTGTTTAATTCTCTGACTTCCTGGGGCTGCATTAATTCTCGTTTTTGTTCTGATATACTCCACCTTTTTATATTTGTCAGGTCTGTCAGTCCGTCTGTCTTATTTTTACTTATTGTTTTTATCGTCATATTTCCTAGTTGGTCTGATATATACATTGACGTTTCTTTGTCATTTACCCCAAGTGTAATGAATGTATCGCAGTTTCCTGTTATTGTTTCCCAGCTTTCTCCGAAGGCCTTTTTTATTTGAGCGAGATTTTGATATATAGGATAGAAGTCTATCTTTCTGCTTCTGAGGGTTGTTATCACTTTTTCCAGATTTGCTATTTTACCTACGTTAGCTATTTCATCTGCAATTATTTTTATTTTTTTATGCTTTATGTTTTCGTCATCTGTAAAATCATGGAGAGCCGGCAATTTTACAAGCAGGAAGTTCATGAATATACCCGCTATATAATCATAGGCACTGTGTGTATCCGGAATAATAAGAAAGAAAGCAGCATTCCTTGTTTTTAAATCATAAATGTCTATGTCGTTTGTTTCTGTCAATCTCCTTATTTCATCGTGCTGGAAAATCTGAAGACGTGAACCAAGCCCTATTATTATGCCGGCTCTTACCTGCTCGTCTCCTTGAGCATATACCTTATATGCTCTTTTCATGGCTGTATCATCAGGAACTTTATTGAACAGCTTATCTAATATTTTAACATTTGAATTTAATATCAGATCATATAGGTTTCCCATATTTTGCTCTTCCTTTGGATAGTATGTAATAAGGTATAATACTAACGCTTTAAAAAGATTTGTTTCTCCTTTTTCCCAGAATGGATTTCCTGTACTAACCATATCCAAGTCTATATTTGTATTATTAAGTATTATCTGCGTAAATAATAACGCATCTAATTCACTTTCAATAAGTTCTATTGGATTAAATCTGTCACTCCACTCTGGCCTTACAAGATTTAATGCCCTTACCTTATATCCATGTTTTTCATAATATTTACTAAGAGTTTCAAATATTTCTCCTTTAGGATCTGTAAATACTACACTGGCATTTTCCAATATAGCTTTAATTCCATTTGTTAAAACAAAGCTGAATGTTTTACCACCTCCTGAACCGCTTACTACGATTGTATGTGAGTTCATCATTGGAGCCTTAGGACTAACAGTCAGCCTATGTTTTTGATTGTATTTTATTAACGGCTGCATGGTATATGGTTTCTTTGTACTTCCTATTACAGTGCCGATATTCTCTTCCAGTGTGCCTTCTTTCTTCATTTTGTGTACATCCTTTTTTTCAGCGAATCTGGCTGTACCGAATGTTCCTTTTTTATCTTTTATTAACTTATCGAATCCAAGGAAGTTGGCTATTTGCTCATTGAATATTATTAAAATTAACATTTTGTAAATTATAAATACTGTCAATGTAATTGCAACTGCTGCAAGTATTTTTTTATCGATTTGTCCTGCTTGTTTTACTGCCTCTATAGGTGACTTAGCCAATTGTTTTATCTGTTCTTTATTTGAGATATAATCTGGAATACTTGTTTCTCCAAGCATTACTTTTTGCAGATGATCTGGAATTGTATCCTGGCTAAATTCTAAACTGCCCACAATACCCATAGCATAAAAAACAAGAAAATACAACAACGCTATAGCTATTACAATAGAAGTTATGGCTATTTTCTTTTTCAATTTATTTCTCCATTTCTTTTTTTATTTTTTCAAAAGCTTGTCTATCTTTTGGCTTTATTTCTATTTCCGGAGCAGGGTTATAGAAGTTTGTACGATCTATTATTTTTTCAAGGTAATAGCATTTGTCTATGTCATAAATCGAAATATTTCTGTTGGTGATATTATCTTCAAGATAGTTTTCAACTTTCTTTTTAAACTGCTCGTATCTTTCTTTTTTATAACTTATGAATACAAGTTCGATGTTTTCAAACTTGTTGTTTATTGCATTCTCAAAGCCATATATAAATTCCAGATATTTGCTTACAGGTTTAACTTTATTGTGGTCGATTATATATACTGTCAGCAGCTCTCTATTCTTTGGTAAAGCTATTATTTTTGAAATATCATATAAATTTATTCCTGACTTCATTTGACGTTCTAATATGCCACTTACTTTTTTGGATTGTCCTATTTTCTTTTCATATTCTTCAATTTTACTTTTATAGCTTTGAATTGACTTTTCGAGTATCTCTTTTATTTCTTGATTTTTACCCTGATTTATTTTATGTAATAGTTTTGAATATTTCATAACCGGCTCTTTTTCTAATATATACCGTTCTTTATTTTCAATGTAAAAATCCGGATCATTCAGATCCGGATAATTGTTTAATTCAATGATTTTTTGTTTCAGGTTATTGATATATTTTTCTCTGTTAACAGCCGGCACCAACTCTTCAATTTCATATTTTATTGCTGATGCTATTATTACTTTTTCTACCGGGTTCTTTTCTATATTTTTTCTCTTTGTATTTACCTTTTCGGATGTATTATTTTTATTTGCCAAATATTTAAGAGCATTTTGTGTAATATACACATATTTGCAATTTGAATAGTTTTGAGTTCCTAAAAGCTTATTGCTTTGCATATCTTCTATAATTCTTTTTGCCTTGCTTTCTCCATATTTTTTTTTCATTTGCTGCATAAAGCAATATCCCCCAGTTTCGAGTAATATTGTTAGTTCTTCATCGTATTTAAATGCTGCTGCTACAAAGCTTTCAAGCTTTATAACATCGTCTCTTACGGCCTTAATCATATTTCCCCCTTTATTTTATCCACTTGATTTTCGTACAGTTTAAATATGCTTTTGCTATTTCTGTTTTTGTCTGTATAGTTCTTTCTGTATATGTTTTTCCCACAACTTCTATCCCTACAATCTCCCCGTTTACTTCAACGGTAGCGTCTATGCAGGTTTCAAGCTTATTTGTAAGATATGGACGTTCTTTATATATTTCTCTGACAAGCTGATGCTCACATTTGAATGTATCCCTATATCTTTCTGGAAGTCGGTAATATGCTTCTGTTAGTTTCAAATCGTGATCAACATGATCGATTTGAGCTCTGGCAAGGGAATGATCATGCATTAATTTTTCCTGCATATATGCTTTTCCTCTTTTTTCAAGCTGTATAAGTGTCGTTTCCTTTCCGGCATTTGTTGTTGTAGTCAACTTAACATATTTTGAACGTTCAAGTCTTTTGAGTCTTTTTATTTTAACATCGCAATACTTTTCAGCTTGCTCGACACTTGCTATTCCGGTTTTTGCAAGCTGAGTTAAGAGCTTTTCGTCTCTAAGTGTTACTTTTCTTATATATCCGTTTGCTGCCATTTTCTTTTTATTGTCAACCTTTCTTTATTTTTATTGTAATAAATAATTTCAAATTCCTTTTTTGTTTGCATGTAGTAATAAAAGTTTTGGATATAGCATGGATAGCTGTAATTTCCTCCTATTTCTCTTGTCTCTAAAAGCAAGTATTTATTTGTCACTTCAAACAGCTGATCTATAACTTTTATTTGATATTCAGGGTTAATAAACATCAATACAAAATTACATAGGACAATATCAAATTTATTCTGTAAAAATGGTTCCCTTGTAAATTCCTCTCTAATATCAAATTTGAGGTAGTTATACCTTCTGCTTAAATTGCTTCTGTTAACAATATCAATGCCAGTTAATTTTCTGAAGCCTAAATTATAAAACAAATTAAGGTGCCGGCCATGGCCGCACCCCACATCTAACACTGACATATTTTTATTCAGATCTGCACAATTGTTTTTTATAAACTTGAAAACATAATCTGAGTAATAATGTGTAAGATGGGTAAACTTTAATCTTTCATCTGCTATGCTTTTAATATTTACACCTCCCTGGTATCTTCTTTATCTGTAATGATCTTTCCACTTGCCTTTAGTTCCTGAACCTTCTTTTTGAATTTTTTTCTTGCAATTTCTTCGAGTTCCCCTTCAGCATAGGTCCTTTGCGTAAAATTATGAAATTTATTTGTAGGGTTCTTAGGAACGTTCGTTGACTGCTCCTGACCGGCAATTTCAGATGCAGCGTACTCAAAAACGGAATTATTCAAAACGGATGTAAAATATGCCTGGTAATTATTTATTTTGGTCTTGTCCAATTTTTTAAATTTATTTAAAGCAAAATCAATTATTTTTTTATCTGAGAGCTTATCAATGAATTTGATTCCCTTTGTCCTTGTAATATCAACTAAGCTTTTGATTATCATTTCTTCTTCAAGGCATGGGTATCCCATGGCTATAATTTTACTTTTTACCTTCTCTATTTCTTTTTGATCTGTCGGTTCATCTCTATTGACTGACTGATTATTAATATATTTATTATTCTTTGTTAGTAATCTCTGGTATTGCTGTTCTATTTCAGAACTCCGATGTTCTATTTTGAAACCTCGAGGTTTCAA
>DMJQ01000064.1:9874-14516 GCA_003457065.1 Clostridiales bacterium | reverse complement strand
TAAAGGAAGCTTAAAAACCGTAGAAGCCAATATATCGGGTAATTTCAGCAGATTGATGGAATGGGCCGATGAATTCAGAAAGCTGGGAATCAGGACAAATGCTGACACTCCGAAAGATTCTGAAACAGCAGTTAATTTCGGAGCCGAAGGAATAGGTCTTTGCAGAACAGAACACATGTTTTTTGAAGAAAGTCGTATATTCTCGGTTCGCAAAATGATCATTTCCGACACAGTGGAACAGAGAGAAAAGGCACTGGCCGAAATCATGCCTATGCAGAAAAATGACTTCAAGGGAATATTCAAAGTCATGGGAGTGCGCCCTGTAACCATAAGACTTCTTGATCCTCCGCTTCACGAATTTATTCCGACTGATGAAGAAGACATCATCGAGCTTGCAGATGACATGAAAGNNGCTTGCCATATCATATCCTGAAATAGCAAGAATGCAGACAAGGGCAATAATAGAAGCTGCAATTGAAGTTTCAAAAGAAGAAAATATTGCAATCATACCTGAAATAATGGTTCCTCTGGTAGGCAAGAAAGAAGAGCTTGAAATATTAAGAAAGCTAATAATCGAAGTTGCAGAAGAAACCAAGAAAGAAATGAACTCTGACTTACACTATCTCGTAGGAACGATGATAGAAATTCCGAGAGCATGTGTAACAGCAGACGAAATAGCCCAGTATGCTGACTTCTTCTCATTCGGAACAAATGACCTGACACAGATGACCTTTGGTTATTCGAGAGACGACGCCGTCAAATTCCTGGAGGACTACAAGGAAAACGGCATACTTGAACAAGATCCGTTTCAGAGCATCGATCAGGCAGGTGTAGGCAAAATGGTTGAAATGGCTGTTAAACTCGGAAGAGAAGCAAAAGATCATATTCACCTTGGCGTTTGCGGAGAACACGGCGGAGACCCGGCATCAATAGAATTCTTCCACAAGACAGGCCTCGACTATGTATCCTGCTCACCGTTCAGAGTTCCGGTTGCAAGACTGGCAGCAGCCCAGGCGGCAATAAATAACAATTAGGAAAAAACGGTACTGCCTTAATCTTAAAGGCAATACCGTTTTTATATGCAATTTTACAAATTAGCAGTTATTCTGCTCCTATCATACCTTATTATATCTTTCCACACAAATAATGCAATTCTTATTTAAAAGACGGATGAACCGTCAGCCATCTTATCATCAAATTAAACAAGCGCTTTGCCTAATGTCATGCATTCTTCATTTGCATCGTCATCAGGTGCTTCGTTGCATATTACACTTTCGTAGGCAAGAATAGCACCGTTGCCTGCACATCTTTCCTCCCAGCTTCTCATCCATTCTCCGTCTCCCCAGCCGTATGAACCAAACAGAACAAAAAGAAAATTATACAGTTAATTCATGACTTTGTCAATATGGAATTTACTATTTATAAAAAAATGATTTGAGTAAAATTCTCAAATCATTTTTGATAATACATTTTTAAATTACCCTTTACAGATTAATTATCGGGGCAATGTTTTTATTTTTATACGTGTTGAATGTGAATTTCAGTCCGTTGTTTTCATGGACTTCTGATGCATAGGATAAATACCAGTCCCCGTCTTCATCAAAATTATGAAGGAATGTATCTGCATTAACTATTGAATCCACCTTTGTAATATATGCCTCGCTGCAATAGGAATATAAGTCATTGTATATTTTCCCGCCGCCTATTACAAGCACATCATCATCGCTGTATTTTTCTAATTCTTTAAACAGCTCATCAAATGAATGGCATAAAATACATCCTTCTGCCTGAAAACTCCTGTTGGTAGTCAAGACAATATTTGTTCTGTTTTTTAAAGGCTTCCCTCCCGGAAAGGACAAAAGCGTATTTCTTCCCATAACAACAACCTTATCCAAGGTGTTATTTTTAAAAAACGCCATATCATCCGGCAAATTGAACAATAATCCGCCTTAGTAGCCTATTGCCCAATTTTTTGCAACCGCAACTATCAGTTTCATAAAATCTCCCTCATATCGCTATCGGAACTTTAACTTTAAAAGGATTATATTCATAATTATTCAGTTTAAAGCTGTCCACGGTAAAATCGTAAAAATTGTCAATGGATTTATCTATTTCAAGTGTTGGAGCTTCGTGCTCTTCTTTTTCTATAAGCTCTTCTATTATGGGAACATGTCTGTCATAAATATGCGCATCCGCTATGACATGAACCAGCTCTCCGGCAACCAGACCGCTGGCCTGTGCCATCATATGTACCAGTATTGAATACTGAACAACATTCCAGTTGTTTGCTGCCAGCACGTCCTGTGAACGCTGATTTAATATGGCATTTAATTTGTTTCCCGAAACATTAAATGTCATGCTGTATGCACACGGGTAAAGATGCATTTCATGAAGATCCTGGAAATTATATATGTTAGTCATTATTCTCCTGCTTGACGGATTGTTTTTCAAATCGTAGATTACTCTGTCAACCTGATCAAACTCTCCTTCATCAAATTTATATTTGATTCCAAGCTGGTAACCGTATGCCTTGCCTATTGATCCTGTTTCATCTGCCCAGGAATCCCAGATGTGACCGTTTAAATCATTTACATTGTTGGACTTTTTCTGCCATATCCATAGTAGTTCATCAACAGCAACTTTAAAATTTGTTTTTCTTAATGTAAGAATCGGAAAGCTTTCCTGTAAATTATATCTGTTTACTATTCCGAACTTCTTTATGGTATGAGCAGGTGTTCCGTCCTCCCATCTTGGCCTTACGTCATATTCTGTATCCCATACGCCGTTTGCAAGTATATCCTTGCATGTCTGTATAAAAATTTTGTCTGCTGTACTCATAAGTCCCTCCTGTTTTTTATACCTTATTATATCATAAGTGTTCCGCTTATCGGCTTGACACACCGATTCAATAAATACATCGAATCAGATAAAACCGATTAGGTTTTATTAGTATTTATTATATCTTAGAAGAGGGATCAATACAAGAAAAAAGGTGCATTTCTTTTCGCACCTGCTCTCGTTAGTTCATAGAATTCTGCTTTATAAAATTCTTAATCTGCATTTTCTGCTCAAAACCCTTTACTCTCATTGCTTCAGAGTCTTCACTTTCGAAATTTTTAAAGTAGATGCACATTTCTCCGTCTTTTGTATCGTCATAGCGTATGCATCTGAACCCGTTATCATACATCTTTTTTATTTTCTCAAATTCGTTCATAATACACTCCCTACAGTTATATACATATTATTCATATTATTCCCTGTTTGCCTGTTATTATGCCTAAATCTGAAAAAATAATAAAGCCTGTGAATTACAGCCGTAATTCATAGGCTTAAGCTGTCCATGATTCTCTGGCTCCGTAGCTGTAATCATCCAGTGATTTCAGAAATTCTTCGCTAAGCAGGGAATCTATTGAAGGAATTATTACATTTGCAATGTCCTTTAAATTAATTTTACAGCTTACTCCTGACAATACGCCCACGCCTATTGCTCCGGAGTTTTTGGCAAACATCATGTCGTTATACGAGTCTCCTACAATTGCAATCTCGTTTGGTTTCAATCCATACATATTGCAGAATCTGACACACATGTCCTTATTTGGTTTTTGTTTCATAACACCGTCATATGATCCGATAAACTCAAAACATTCATTGAGATTAAGCTTATTAATCATGTGCATTGCCGACTGTTGTGAATCTGCAGTGGCAAGGCCCATTTTAATGCCCTTTGAATTCAGGAAGCTGTACAATGCCTTTATGTCTGCTATTTCTTTAAACTCAACATCTTCTCTTAAAACTTCTTTCCTCAGCAGTTCAGATACATGAGACTGAAACTGTTTCAAATCAATTTTTCTGTGTTTGTTTAACAGGAAATGAAGTTCCGCAGCTACATCATCGTGGGATTTATATGCCAGCGCGCCGAAAGGCTCTACTCCGTTTTCGGTAATTCCTATGGATTTCTGCAGCTCTTTAAAAAGCTTCTCATCCTCTAAATTGTATTCATCCATAATTGTTTTGATTGTTTTTATTCCGGCATCTCTCCATAAGGAAAAATCAATCAATGTGCCATCTTTGTCAAATAATATACCTTTTATCATATTCTCACCTCCTTCGATTTAATAAATTCACAATACAATACAATTGTCATAATACAACTGCTTTTGTGTAAAGTATTCGTAAAATAACTGTTGTATCGCATATAAATGATTATAATAGAACAAGCTTTATAAAACCTTAATTTATGGTTGGAATATCATTATATTAAAATAAATTCCAAATGTTACGCACAAGAATATTTTTCTATTAAGTGTCAATAATACCATTATTACTAACAGAAGGATTGATTATATGAGGATACCAAAACACATAGGCATAATACCTGATGGCAACAGAAGGTGGGCACAGAGCATGGGGCTTGAAAAACAGGATGGCTATGAACACGGACTTGACCCAGGTCTTCAGGCATTAAAGCTTGCACAGGAATACGGGATAAACGAAATCACATACTACGGTTTTACAACAGACAACTGCAAAAGACCACGAAATCAAATTGATGCATTTATAAAATCCTGCATTGATGCAGTTAATTTAATAGCCGATGAAAATGTATCACTGCTTGTAACAGGCAATACAGACTCGGCAATGT
>DMJQ01000064.1:9576-9791 GCA_003457065.1 Clostridiales bacterium | reverse complement strand
AAAGTAATTATTTTAAAAAATTTTAAAAAAAACGATAAATTTCATTGGGATTTCCTATAATTTCACCGAAAATTAAAAAGAATTGGTGAATATTTATTCGCTTAGTTATCGCTTTACCGCATTGCTTATACTTACAATATATTTCACAGCTTGTATTTTGTGAATGGTTAAAGCGCCTGCCAAGGGCTGACAATGGGGGTGACAAGGGGGTGACA
>DMJQ01000064.1:0-9321 GCA_003457065.1 Clostridiales bacterium | reverse complement strand
AGTTGAAACGTCCCCTTGTCAGCGGTATTAACCTTAAGGCAGGTTTATTTGTTTTTCTTCTGATTGTCTGTATAAAACAAATTTGTTTCCTATGCTTTGAACGTATTCAGCACGGACTGCTTCTGCCAGCTCATTGGCAGTGCCTTTCGCCTCAAGCATGCTGTTGTTCAGTATTTTTATTNNCTTCTCTGGCTTCCAGAACGTCGTCAATCTGCTTTATGACATTTTCGGTAATTCCGCCCTTACCAATCTGCATTACCGGTTCCAGACCGTTTGCCAAAGCCTTTAAATAGCTTCGTTGTTTTCCTGTAAGCATTAATCCTCCTATATGAAATCCTCCCCTGTCGGGGTATTAGTCTACAAAATCAAATTCTACTCCGCAGACGCTAATAAGGTCTCCCTCTTTAGCTCCAAGCTCTCTGAGCCTTTCTATTACGCCCTTGTCGATAAGAACCTTCTGGAAATTGCTGAATGATTCAAAGTCATCAAAGTTGGTTGAATCAACCAGTCTCTCAAGAAACTCTCCTTCTGCAAGATAATAGTTGTCATTTTTTGAAACAACAATTGTGTCTCTTTCTTTTCTGTCAAGTAAGTTTTCAACTTTTTCTTCATCGACAAATTCTATTTCATCCTCAATCTGCAGAAGTCTTTCATATGCTCTCTTTTTTAAAGCGTCAAGACCTTTACTGGTTGCAGCCGAAACCTCGATTATTTCGTAATCGTCGGAAAATTCATTTCTAATTCTCTCTAAATTTTCCTGAGCCTGAGGCAGATCTATTTTATTCAGAACAATAATTTGTTCTTTACCGCACAACTTTTCGCTGTATTGCTTTAATTCTTCATTTATTTTATAAAAGTCTTCTATGGGATCCCTGTCCTCTCAGCCGGAAGCATCAATTACATGCAGAAGGAGTTTTGTTCTTTCCACATGGCGTAAGAATTCATGTCCTAAACCAGCTCCCTCAGATGCTCCTTCAATTAGTCCAGGAATATCTGCCAGGACATAGCTGTGGCCTTCGCCTATGCTTACAACGCCCAGATTCGGCTTTAATGTTGTAAAATGATAGTTTGCAATCTTAGGCTTTGCGCTTGTCACTGATGCTAAAATAGTTGATTTGCCTACATTAGGGAACCCTATGAGTCCCACATCAGCTATGAGCTTAAGTTCCAGAACTATTTCCCTGATTTCACCCTTAGTGCCCGGCTCAGCAAAACGAGGTGTTCGTCTTATGGAGTTTGCAAATTTTACGTTTCCTTTTCCTCCGTGTCCTCCTCTTGCGGCTACATATTTCTGTCCGTCAGTTTTTAAATCAGCCATTCCAATTCCCGTTTCTTCATCTTTCACCAAGGTTCCTGCCGGCACTCTTAACACAAGGTCTTTACCGTCAGAACCGTATTGTTTCTTTCCTCTTCCATCCTGGCCGTTTTCCGCCTGATAGTGTCTTTTGTATCTGAAATCCATTAATGTTCGGAGGCCCTCGTCGGCAACCAATATAATGCTGCCGCCGTCACCGCCGTCGCCGCCGTCCGGTCCGCCCATAGGTATATATTTTTCACGTCTGAATGCAACACTGCCGTTTCCGCCCTTACCGGCCTTAAGATTTATTTTCGCTATGTCTACAAACATTTTATCCCAACCTTTTTATTTTCTACGTAACCTCATTCACCGATTTATCGCCAGCTACTAATCAAGGCCTTACACAACAAACACCTACCATATGGTAGGTGTTCTTTATTATGCTTCTAATTCACAAGGATATACACTGACTTGCTTTCTTGTTTTATCTTTTCTTTCGAATTTAACTTTTCCGTTTACTGTTGCAAACAATGTGTCATCGCTTCCGATGCTTACATTCAGACCGGGATGAATTTTAGTTCCTCTCTGTCTTACAAGAATGTTTCCCGCCAATACGAACTGACCGTCAGTTCTTTTAACTCCAAGTCTTTTAGAATTGCTATCACGACCATTTTTTGAGCTACCAACACCTTTTTTATGTGCGAATAACTGTAAGTTTAACTTCAATAACATGTTTACACCTCCTCAAATTTAAGTGTAATATAATCACTGTAATCTTCCAGCAACAATTCAATTCCTACCATGAAACTTCTGTATATTACATCAGTCTTATCATTGTTTACCAAAGTCCTAAGGCTCATTAATCCTGTATCTTCATCAACATCATAATTTATGTTTTCCGGTTCAATTCCCGCAACTAAATTAATCGAATTAAGAACCGTATAGGACAATATGGAAACTGATGCACATACTATGTCCATTCCTTCTTCAGCGTAATCTGAATGTCCTTCAACTATAAAACCACTGATTTCACCCTTGGTTCTATATATAGTAATTTTAATCATACACTAACCAACAATTTTTTCAATTTTAACTTGTGTATATGGCTGACGATGTCCTTGTTTCTTTCTGTAGTCTTTTTTAGCTTTATATTTGAAAATTATTATTTTCTTAGCTTTTCCCTGGTTTTCAACCAAGCCTTCAACTGCTGCTCCGTCAACATATGGTTTTCCAACATTTAATTTTCCTTCTTCAGCAACAAGTAAAACTTTATCGAATTTTACTTGTTCACCATCGGCAATGTTTAATTTCTCAACTCTGATTACATCGCCTTCTTGAACTCTGTACTGTTTTCCACCTGTCTCGATAATTGCGTACATGACTTACCTCCTCTTCCCAGTCTCGCCATTGCAGGTACTCTTAGTTTTAACCTGATCCGAGCGGCTCTTGCAGATATCAATTGTATCAAACAAAATAATGTTTGTCAACTTATTTTTGCCTGTTAAAATACGTATTAATATAATCTTTCTTGCCCATTTTATCTATCACAATTTCATCCGTAAAAATCTCTTTATTTTTATCGAAATATATTTTTATATTGTACTTTTCTTCTATCTTATTTACTACATCCATACAGTCCTGAACTATTTTATCATAAAGCATGTATCCGGTGCTTAATACGACGGCCTCGCACGATGTGTTTTTCTGTATTTTCCTGATTATGTTTTCGATTTTTAAAAAAATATAAACTTTAGAGCTTGTTCTTCCGCTGCCCCCGCAATGCTCGCACTCCCGTGTAATTAAGTTAAAGAAATTTTCTCTGTCTTTTTTCCTGGTTATCTCCATCAGATTGAGCTTTGTCATTCCGACTACGCTTGTTTTTACCCTGTCTTCTTTAAAAACCGATCTCGCCTTGCTAATAATCTGGTTGATGTTGTTTTTATCTTTGACATCTATGAAATCAATTATTATAATTCCGCTTATATTCCGCAGCCTTACCTGCCTGCCTATTTCATCAAGGGCATGCAGGTTTATTGCAAGTGCTGTATCCTCGATGCTGTCGCTTCCGACATATTTTCCGCTATTCACGTCTATAACCGTCAATGCTTCGGTAACATCAATAAATATTGATCCGCCGTTGTCAAGCTCTACCTTTCTGTCATAAATCATGCCCAGCTGCTTTTCCACATCAAAAATATCAAATGAATTGTCTGATTCAATGATTCTTATGTTTTTAAGTTCTTCTGAGTCATAGCCTTTTAGGATAGCTGTTATCTTTTCTTTTGTTTTCCTATCTTCAACATAAATTTCAGCCACGGTGGAATCAATATAATCCAGAACAAGTTTTTCGATCATTGAATTGCTTTCGTACAAAAGCTTAGGAGCATATGAATAATTGTATTCCTGCTCCATCTGCATAAATGCTGCGGAAAGCATGTTGTATTCTTTTTCGATTTCCTCCTTAGAGCAATTCTCGGAAAATGTGCGGATAATCATTCCATTTCCATTTTTCATTACTTCTTTTCCGATCTGCTCAAGCCTTTTTCGCTCATCAGGAGCTTTGATTTTTTTAGAAATGTTCACCTCGACACTTTTGGGTATCAGCGCCACATATTTTCCGGTAAGAGAGATATCTGTTGTGACCGCAATGTTTTTTTCTCCCATAGGTTCCCTTACAACCTGAACAAGCAGCTCCTCGCCTTGTTTCAAAACCCTGCTGATGTTTAAAACGTCTCTTTTCTTAATATTTTTTTCTTTTAGAAATTTATCCGAAAGCAGTCCATCTAAAAACAAGTATGCATTTTTTTCAAGCCCCACATCAACAAAAGCCGCTTCCATTCCGGGCAGTATGTTCATTACCTTTCCCTTGTAAATGTTGCCTACTGCACTCTTATTGTTCTTTTCTTCATATGTGTAATCCATCAGCCTGCCATTCTCCAAAATGACAGCCTGATCAAAAAAAATGGAACTGCTGATTAAAACCTGCTTCATATCATTCACCTGCTGTTATAAAATCGGCTTCATGTCTTTGTCTAAAGCGTCAACTTTCATAATTGTATGATAATCCACCGGAAATGCCCGTTCTGATACAATCTGTAAGAATTCGTCAACTCTCATGCTTCCTGTTTCGGTTGTCAAGAACACAGCTTGTATGGTTGCTTTGTTTCCGTCATTTTTATCAGCTTTAAGAAATTTAATATAATCTTTTGTATTAATTTCTTTTGTCACTATTCTGTTTTTCTTGTTTTTTTTCTGCCTGATGAAAACAATGCCTTCTTCAAGCATTTCCGCCAGCCGTTCATTCAGTGCATCTATATTTAATTTTTCAGATTCAATTCCGATTATATATTCCGCATAAGCGCATCTTGCCATTAACGACTGTGGTTCCTCGGTGTATCCTGCTTTCAAAATCTGCATTTCTTTCGGCATTACAGCATTCATTCTTTCGGCAAATTCCTCAGGATTTATATTCTCGTTTAATTCAAGCTCAAAATATTCTCCTATGCTTTCAGTTCCCAATGACAGAGGAAAGCCGAAAGACGTCTTCATATGAGGATTGAATCCCTCTGAATACCTGGCATTAATTCCCGCTCTTTTAACTGCCCTTTGAATGAACCTTAAAACATCCAGGTGTGATATATATTTCAGGTTTCCGGTCTTACTGTACTTGCTTATTATTTTGCACATGAGGACAGGCACCTCCTATTAATTTATGGTTTACTCCGCAGTTAAAGCACTGCTGTCTGCAGTCAGGAGTTGTAACGGCTTCCATAGCCTTTTCGTATTCTCTTATGAGATATTCCTTGTTCACTCCCACATCTATGAAATCCCATGGAAGTACTTCTGAAATTTCCCTCTTTCTTCTCGCGAAAAAGTCCGGATCAGTTCCTGTTTCTTTAAATGCTCCCATCCATTTATCGAAATCAAAGACATCGTACCATCCGTCAAAGCGGCAGCCTATTTCCCATGCTTTCATGAGAGCTTTGGAAAGTCTTCTGTCTCCCCTTGCAAATACTGCCTCCAGGTAGCTGAGCTTTGGCTCATGGTAGCTGAAGAACACCTTTTTATCCTTTATTGAACCCTGAAGCGTTTTGGCTTTCTCATAAAAATCATCCATGCTGTCCTGAGCAACCCATTGAAAAGGAGTAAACGGCTTTGGAACAAAGCATGAAGCACTGGTATTGATTTTTAAATTGCCCTTGATTTCCTCCTTAGGTCTGTTAAAGAATTTGTCCTTTACTTTGTATGCAAGCTCTTTAATGCCCATTACGTCTTCCATTGTTTCACCCGGCAGACCAATCATAAAGTACAATTTAACTGTCGACCAGCCCAAATTAAATGCTGTCTCTACAGGTCCCAGTATCTGTTCTTCGGTGANNGATGCGCTGAGTTCCCGCTTCCGGAGCAAATGTCAGCCCTGACTTTCTCACTTCCTGCAGCCTTTCGATTATGTCAAATGTCATTGAATCAAGCCTTAATGACGGAAGAGAGATGCTCACATTCTTATCTTCGTACCTGTTCAAAAGCTCCAATGTCAAGTCCGGCAGACATGAATAATCTCCTGAACTCAATGAAGTCAGCGATATTTCATCATGCCCCGTGGAATTTATCATACTTTCCGCCTGCCTCACAAGCGTATTTGGAGTTTTCTCTCTTACAGGCCTGTAGACCATTCCTGCCTGGCAGAAACGGCAGCCCCTGGTGCATCCCCTGAATATTTCAAGCACCACCCTGTCATGAACAACATCAATATACGGCAGAATGCTTTTTTCAGGATAATAGCTTTTGTCCAGATCTTTTATTATTCTCTTGGTTATTGTTTCTTTGGCATTTTTATTTAAAATCTTTCTTTCTTTTATGGTTCCGTCGTCATTGTATATTTCTTCATAAAATCTTGGAACATAAACACCGTCAATCTGTGCCGCTTTTTCCAAAAATGACAGCCTGCTGAATCCATTCTTTTTTTCTTTCTCATATAGCTCCATCAGCTCTGGCAGAAGCTCCTCCGCCTCGCCAACCGTAAATAAATCTATCACCTCATACAGCGGTTCGGGATTGTACACACATGGTCCTCCCGCAATAACAACAGGCATGTCGTCAGTTCTGTCATCTGATTTCAAGGGAATGTTTCCTAAGTCAAGCATATTTAAAACATTAGTATAACTCATTTCATACTGCAGGGTAAAACCTATGAAATCAAATTCTCTAAGCTCATCCTTGCTTTCCAGTCCATACAAAGGTATGTTGTTTTTACGCATGACCGCTTCCATGTCAGTCCATGGTGCAAACACCCTTTCACACCATATGCTTTCTCTGCTGTTCAACAGATGATACAAAATATGCAGTCCTGTATGTGACATCCCTACTTCGTAAACATCAGGAAAAGCGAAAGCAAATCTGACATTGACATCTTCCTTGTTTTTTATGACAGAATTGAGCTCGCTGCCCACATATCTTGCGGGCTTTTCAACATTCAGCAGCTCTCTGTCAAGTTTTTTAGTATCTATCATAATGTTTCCTTTCTATTCATCAACTGTTACCTGCATCTGCAGTTCTGTTAAGTATTCGTCTATAATGCTTGTTTCATGAACATCGATTTTATACAGCTCGATAGGATCGGATATAACCTTGTAACCGTTGTTCTGTGCATATTCCATCATTAAAGGAATGAATTTATTAGTTTTCTCATATGGTCCCCTGTAAGACAATGACAGATACTTTCCCTGAGGAAGAACTTTATCGTAGCTCTTATCATCGCTTTCGAGAACGAAGAATACAGATGTATATGCATTGTACACACCATCTCTTATCTTGACAAGGTCCATTGTGACTCCCACATAGTTGTTTCCCAGAAGATACAACTTGTCTTCGTGCTTTTTATGAAGTTTTTTAATTAAAAAATCAGCTTCTTCATCTCTGCTGAACGAATCGTTTAAAACTATTACTTTTCTTTCATCTATATCAATTTCTTTAATAACTTCAATTTCATTTTCGGCCGCATCTTCCTTAAGTGACTTTATACGGGAAAGGATTGTGTTTTTCTGCACCTTCAGCTGATCAAGTTTTTTATTTATTATGGTTATTTCTTCATTTAATATGTCAAGTGTGTTTTCTATTGTCTTATTTTCCAGGTAGTCTTTGATGACTTCCATTGGCATGTTTAAATTTCTTAAATCTTTTATGATGTTCAGCTTCCAGATATCCTGTATGCTGTACAATCTGTAACCATTTGTGTCTCTTGCAGGTTTAAGCATTCCAATCTCTTCATAATATCTCAGGGAATCTTTTCCGATATTATACAGATTTGAAATTTCGTTTATTTTGTAATAACTTTTCATCTATCCATCCTTCGTATCCTTTAAATTCTAAGCTATTTTAACACAACATAATTCAAATGACAACTTCAAATTACAATTATATCTCATATAAATTTTATTGTAAAATGACTCCGCATGATATAATATAGGAGCATAAAACACATGGAGGCTGAAATGAATTACGAAGAAGCAATAGAATTTATTCATTCCACAAACAAGTTCGGTGCCAAGCTCGGGCTCCAGAATATAACTAAATTAACTGAGCTTTTAGGTAATCCTCAGGATTCATATAAAATAATACATGTTGCGGGAACCAACGGAAAAGGTTCCACAAGCAATATGATACACGATGTTCTCATGGCATCGGGATATAAAACAGGGCTTTTCATAAGTCCGTTTCTGGAAGAATTCTCAGAAAGAATTCAAGTCAGCAAAAAATACATAGACAATACCTCCTTGGCGAGAATAACTGAAGAGGTAAAAGAAAAAATAGACGTAATGATTGAAGAAGGCTACAATCATCCCACCGAATTTGAAATTGTCACAGCCATAGGATTAAAATATTTTAAGGAACAGAAAATTGATTTTCTGGTTCTTGAGGTTGGTTTAGGCGGCAGGCTCGATTCCACAAATGTTGTTAAAAACACGCTGGTTTCCGTAATTACTTCCATAAGCTACGACCACACGGAGTACCTTGGGGACACCTTAGAAAAAATTGCATTTGAAAAAGCAGGCATTGTAAAAGAAAATTCCGGTGTTGTCATATACCCTCAGGACGACAGTATCATAAATACAATAAAGGATGTCGCCGCAGTCAAACATGCAAAAGTTTACGAAACATGCAAAGAAAACATAAAAAAAACGAGGGGCAATCTTACGGGACAGTGGTTTGAGTACTTAAAAACCGATGTGTTTAACCTGCCCGAGGTAAAAATAAACTTTCTCGGAGAACATCAGCTGTACAATGCGTTAACAGCATTAAGAACTCTTGAAGTTGTAAAAGGTGCAGGATATGACATAACGGAAAAAAGTATCGCAGAAGGCTTTAAAAGCTGCAGATTTGCCGGAAGATTTGAAGTAATAAGCGAATCGCCCGTCATAGTACTTGACGGAGGCCACAACATAAACGGTATTGAGTATTTTTCAAAAACGGTAAAAGAAAATTTCAATGGCAATAAAATAATACTTTTCTTCGGAATGCTGAAGGACAAGAATCCCGAAGACGTACTTCCCTATATACTGACTCTCTGCAAGGAAATATACACCCTTGCGCCCAACAACCCAAGAGCATTAAGCTCAGACGACCTTGCAGGCTTAATAAGGAAGCATTCCGATTTAAATGTAACACCTCTAAATGATTACAACGATATTATACCTATATTAAAAAATTTTGACAAAAATGAATATGTAGCATTTGTGGGCTCACTGTACATGATAGGAGAAGTGAGAACATTATTAAAAAACTATCATCCTGAGCTATAGCCGGGATGGCATGGTGACCCGAAAAAAATGAAGACTGTTGCTAAGCAATTCAATGTCATCCTTAGCTCAACATAGAATGACATATCAATATTGCTGTTGCAACAGCCTTTTTTAATTATTCTGTTCATTATGTAAATCAAAAATCTATGAGCCCTAAGCTTATTTTTAAGCAGTCGTCCACCTCACCCATAAGGTTTTTATCAAAGCGCCCTATTTTTTCTTTCA
>DMJQ01000063.1 GCA_003457065.1 Clostridiales bacterium | reverse complement strand
CAGCACGGTGAATCAAATGTTCATCATCTTTATTTAAATTTTCGTCGATGTTATTGTTGTCATTTTTCGTCATTCAGTCAGACCTCCATTCTTTGACTTTTTTAAAGATGACCTGATTCGCAAGAGCATTACACGCACGGTACCGTCCTTAACATTAAGCTCCTCGGCTATTTCCTTATTGCTGTATCCCATGTACTTCATATTTAATACAAGCCTGTATCTTGGTTTTAATTCATCAATCGAACATTTAAGCTCATCATATGAAATCTCTGATACAGCTGCTTCTTCTGCGCTGTCAACTGGCGGCGAATACCCTTCAAATTCATCTCTGTCAGTGCAGATATTCCGGTTCTTTTTATCAAGTATTTTATATGATGTGTTTACCACCGTATTAACCAGATACTTTTTTATTTCATAATTCTCTGAGTCAATTATTTTATTGCAATTTCTCGCTATATTAATGAATGCCTCTTCCACCGCATCCTCTGCCTCGTGCCAATCATTTAACTTTGAAAATGCAAGTCTCAGCATTGCTTCCCTGTATTTATCGTATAACTTCAAAATGAAATCATTCGAAAATTTATCATATATGAATGGTTTGTTCCCTTTGTTCATTGCTTTGCCCCTGAAATATTCTTAACTAATTTTACATTAAATGGCAGCATTTTTCAACTACTTTAATGTTTTCGGAGGGNNTATCCATCACACAATTTTCTTTAATTCTCATCCGTGCCTGAGAAAGCCTGGCGTTTAATTCTTTTTTGTCTTTATTGGCTATAAATGTAAGATCAGACAGCTGGAAGCTTAATAAATCTTTCCACACTATTGTTATTCTACATACAGGATCCAGGCTTAAGATAGCCTCCTGAATTTCATTGACTTCATCTTTTGAACCGCTATATGCGCGATAATTAAATTCATCAGTATACGCATCAAACCTTTCTAAAAGCAGACTGCAAACTTCCAAGGCGGCGGATTTAAATATGCCGTCTGATATTTCATTATTTGTATCTGTTTTGTCTGCCAGTTTCAAAATCGCCTGCGATGCCAATTCACATGCTTCTTTTTTATCGCCGGTAAGCCTGAAAGCTACCGTATATATTTTTTTAAAATATAAATTCATATCCATAATAATCACCTGACAATTCATTAATTTATAAGCAATATCATCAGTCAAAATTATCTTCTAAGCCATAACTCAGGGCATAAAAAAACGGACAGTAAGATTTATAAATTCCGCTTTAAAAGCCACTATTATATAAACCCTTCAACTGCCCGAATCGTTACACTTTTTTGAGAAAAACATTAAATTTTTTATCAATTAAATTTATAGCTGCTGCTATTTTTTAGTTTTACTGTCGAAATTACTGTTAGTAGATTTGCCCTTTGACGTTACGTCAAAAGCATCCTTGCCTTTATCATCAAATGTATTGTTCAGCTCATAAATCATGTAACTGTTCTTATTCGTCAATTCACTGTCATTTCTGTATACGTCACGGTTATTTTTGTTGTCTTTCTCGTTGTTTTGGTTTTTCTGAAACTTTTTAGTCATATTTTCTGCTGCCTTTCTTTATTTGTTAGTAATTTTTAATACTCACAAATTTATTATTAGCATTATTGGCCGAAATATGACAAGTAAAAAAACATGAAAATCAAAGCTTTGTTTTGCATCTTGAATATAGACTCACTCCTGAAGGAAACTTGTCTCCCTTTTGATTTTATTTAAGGCAGTAAACATGCTTGTCTTAAATGAAATGAACAACGCTCGAGCTATTTATCTACCATTATAATGTTCGGAATCCATCTTCCAACATCATATCTGATTGCAGGTATTGTTACCGGATGATCGTTGTAGTACATTATGGAGCTTGCTCCGCCATCCAAATTACATCCCTGAACAGCACCGTATCTCTCCATGATATCAGCACATTCTCCCACAGTCGTACCAATGCTGTGGTTCAATTGCCTTCCGTCAATAACCAGCATTAACACATCCTGATTTGCTTTCTGACCTACTGCCGTTCTCGGCTGAATGCCCCATCCCGAAGATCCATCCACCTGTTTTACTCCGTCAATTATCAAAGCCGGCATAAATTCTACGGCATCTCTTAACTGATCATATTCGGCATTTCTTTTTACCACCATCCAGTCATCGTACTTTAAACCAACAGTAAACCAGTTTCCGCCGACAGGAGCATTTATCATTTTCCCTTGTTGAATTATTGCTCCTATCGGCTGACCTCCGTCACCGTTGCCGTCATAATCCACAAAACCGCTGGCATTGATGGAAAGTATGGCATTGTTGTGTCTTGCCAATTCATCTATCTGACTGCCTTCTCCGTTTATATTTTTTTCCAGCCCTTCCGCCATTCCGATTCTTACTTTACCGGCATCTTTGGCTATGGCCAGTCTCCCGTTATAACCCTCACCTTTGACTTCCAATATGAGAATTTTATTTTTAGCATCTATGGCTACTACATTGTCTCCATAATTTGTAATTATTCCGGTTGGGTCATCTCCAACTCTGCTTTTATCAATCTGTATGTTTTCATATCCGTCTCTTAATACATCAGGATTGTCTTCCGCATATCTGTCAAAGCTCTCCATATTTATTTCATCAAATTCCGCAACAAACCAATCTCTCCCTTTTAAATGGAACAAATTTTTAACTTTATTTATTATGGAATTCCCATTTCCTTTTTTAATTTCAGCATTGTCTCTCTGGCTTATTGCTCTATCAATAACAGACTTTGGGATAAATTTAGTAGCAAGCCATTGGTGTGACATTGTTGACATGGCTGTTTCAATATACAGATCTCTGTATTTTGCTATGAATGGAATATTGGAGTATACCGCAATCAAATACATCATAACAAATGTCAATAAAAACACCGATATAAACCGAACTACATTTTTCCCACTTCTTCTTATACTTTTTTCACTCATATTTTTTATTAATAGCTTATGCTATCAATTATTCACTTCCATTTTAGTTTATCTAAATATTTATATCAAACCGACCTTAAGTCTTCCTTAAACACTGTTTTATTTAAGGACATTGGCATAAAATAACACAATTAACCTATCCAATACTCAAACCATTACATAAAAATCACGGCAATGCAGGAATTATAATTGAATACGGTTCATCATTAATAAGTGAATTAAATATATAAACCGGTTGGTAGTATCCTTTAGAATCAAGTCTGTAGTCTAAAGAAATGCCATTTACTTCAATGGTGTCTATCTTGTCGGCATACATACCATATGAAAATTTTCCTTTCTTTATTTTTTCATACGCTTCCATTTCGCTTATGACATTGGAATCTTTCACCTTTTCATAAACTACCATGTTATTTTCTATACTTTTAATCGTATCATCGCTATAGTAAGAACATGATAAATCTCCGTTAATCAATGTGTTTCCGACAACATTTTTAACTCTAAAAGAGTAGTTTCCGTCTTCATCATATGCAAACGCATAATAACCATCAGGTACATTTATATTAAAATGCTTCAATTTTTCCTTTATGACTTCTGCCGTTGCAATTTTAGGAACTGCATTATCGAACATGGAATAATCTGTGTAACTGTAACTTCCGTCCAGATTATTAAGCCATATGTTGTATGCATCATCTCCACGCACCCAAAATACAGTTTCCTCATAATAATCGATTATTTCTATATTTGAGGTATCAATGTTAATATTATTAAAGAACTCAACAGCAAAATCTTTTGCGGAATCCCTGCTCAGTGATGGAGCCTTATAAACTGGAGCAGTTCTCTTTTCTGTGCTAAACCCCAATTCTGTAATAATAGTCACATCATTCATATTTATTTTATAGTCATAATTTTCAGATAAGTTGCCGAATTCCTTAGAATCATAATAAGCAAAGACTGAGACGAATGACAATATTACAATTAATGACGGCAAAAAATATGCCGCTGATTTTTTAAATTTGTGTTCTTGTTTTCTTTTCAAACTGAAAAATGTCATAATTATGCTGTATCCGACCACGGTTCCCATGAGGTTATTAAATATATCATCCAGTTCAAAAATACCGCATCCCGTAACATATTGAAATAACTCAATAGTTATAGTCAGCGTCAGACCCGCTGATAAAGTAAAAACAACATTCTGAAATTTCTTGTGAGCAATGGGCAGCAATATTCCTAAGGGCACAAACATAATTATATTAAAAATTATGTACTGCCAGCTTCGAACATCAAATTTATTCCATGCAGCCTTGTATGAACTCAGAAAATGAAGATTTACCCTGCCATACACGCCTTGCACCCTACCTAAAAGTGTTATGCCGATAATTATTATTAAATACCCGGTTATAAGAGCCGTCATTATCATCTGTCTGCGGGAAATTTTTTTGCTGCCTTTTAAAATCTTTCTGTAGATTATAAAATAGCCAATCCCAAACAGAGCATACAACAGAATTATTCCTGCAATTCCAAGAAAAATATCGCTCCCCAATGTTCTAAAGATTTCATCTAAACGCACAACAATCCTCCTGCCTAAAGTATTTTAAATCTGCACTAAAGACAACCTCATTATATAGACGATCAGGACACAATTTTGTTCCGCATGAACTCTTTAATGAAAAATTTTTTAAACTTTGAATAAACATGTTACCACACTGCTATGTGTCCGTCGGTTCTCGGCTCTGTTCCTCCGCAGAGCGTGCCTTCCTCAGTTCTCAAGATCATCTGTCCTCTTCCGAATGTGCCGGGATTAGGCTGCATTTTAACTTCATGGCCTCTTTTCTGCAATTCATTTATTATATGCAGCGGTACTGCCGGCTCAACTTCGATCCTTTTATCTTTGATCCACTGCCATCTTGGAGCATCCAGCGCTTCCTGAGGATTCATATGAAAATCAATTAAATTTGAAAGCACCTGCACATGGCCCTGAGGCTGCATGAAGGCTCCCATCACTCCGAACGGACCCACAGCTTTTCCATCCCTCATTAAAAACCCCGGTATAATTGTATGGTAAGTTTTTTTATGTGGCATGAGACAATTCTCGTGGTTAGTGTCATAACTAAAATTATGTAATCTATTGTGAAGTGCTATGCCTGTTTCTGGAATTACTATACCCGATCCAAATCCCATGTAGTTGCTTTGAATATAAGAAACCATATTTCCGTCACCATCCGCCGTACATAAGTAAACCGTGCCGCCGCTGAACGGATTGCCGGCTTCAGGAATAAGAGCCTCATCATTTATTAAATTTCTTCTCTCGCTTCCGTAACTATAGGATAATAATTTATCTACCTCTGCTTTCATCTGTGTTTCATCCGTAATATATTTAATTCCATCTGCAAATGCCAGCTTCATTGCTTCAATCTGCTTGTGATAAGTGTCGGCGTCATCCTTATTAATAAAGTCAAATCCTTTTAATATATTGAGAGCCATTAAAGCAACCAGACCTTGGCTGTTAGGCGGTATTTCACAAACATCGTAGCCTCTGTAATTAACACTGATCGGATTAACCCATTCAGGTCTGTATTCTTTCAAATCTTCTTTTGAAAGATAACCATTGTACTTTTTAAAGAAGGCATCAATTTTATCGGCAATATGTCCTTTGTAATATGATTCGCCGTGTGTTTTAGCAATTGATTCAAGTGTATCACCATGATGAGGCAGCTTCCACAACTCGCCGAATTCCGGTGTTCTGTCGTCCTTAGTGAATGTATCAAACCAATATTTGAATTCTTCACCATGCTCTTTTTTATAAATTTTATATGCCGCATCCCAACTCTGTTTTACATTGACAGAAACCGTAAATCCGTTTCTTGCATAATTTATAGCGGGCTTTAATACTTCTTCCAATGAAAGCTTCCCGAATTTTTCGGACAATTCAACCCACGCAGCTGGAGCTCCAGGCACCATGACAGGTATTACACCGTACTTTGGAATTTCGTTACAGCCTCTTTCTTTCAGCTTTTCTATGGAAATACTGTATGGTGAATAGCCGCTTGCATTCAATCCGTGCAGTTTGTCATTAATCCACACCAGCGCAAACGCATCGCTGCCCAAACCGTTTGATGTTGGTTCTACAACCGTCAGGCATGCTGCCGTGGCTATGGCTGCATCCACTGCATTTCCGCCTGACTTCAATATTTCCAGTCCAGCCTGTGATGCCAGCGGTTGTGATGTTGCTACCATTCCTTTATGTCCGTAGACTACATTTCTTCTTGATGAATACTTATATTCTCCCGGATTAAAAATCATCTCTTCCTCCTATAAATTTGTATTCTTATATTGCGTAAAGAACATTTCTCAAATAAAAACACAGGGCAATAACTAACCTCTGTCATTGCCCTATATATTAACTAATACAGAAAGAAACTAAACATTCAATTCAACATTAACTCCCAGTAGGTCTTTATTTTCCTCAAGAATCGGTTTGATTGTTTCATTGTAGAACTCTTCAACCTGCTGAAGTGCTCTTCCAACATAATTTACGGGATTTATTGTATCTTCAATCTCCTTCTTTGACATATTTATTATTTCACTTTCAGCCATTCTGTCAATTAAATCATTCTGCTTTCCGAATTTTTTAACCTGTTCGGCAGACTGCATTGACAAAACCCTGATTTCCTCATGAAGCTCCTGTCTGTTGCCGCCCCGCTTTACAGCTTCCATTATGATGTTTTCAGTAGCCATAAATGGCAGCTCCTCATTGATGTGCTTTTCAATGACCTTGTCATTGACAACCAATCCGGAAAACACATTTATTGCAATGCCTAAAACGGCATCTGCCGCCAGAAAGCCCTGAGGTATGCTTAATCTTTTGATTGCGGAATCGTCGAGCGTTCTTTCCAGCCACTGAGTAGCCTGAGTATTTGCCATGTTTGCTTCATTAGCTATGATAAATCTCGACAGAGAGGCTATTCTTTCACTTCTCATAGGATTTCTCTTATATGCCATGGCAGAGGATCCTATCTGATTTTTTTCAAACGGCTCTTCAATTTCTTTCTGACTCTGCAGAATTCTTATATCGTTTGTGGCTTTGTGCAGAGTTTGTGCAATGCCGCTTAAAGCAGCCATCACATAAAAATCGACTTTTCTTGTGTACGTCTGTCCTGTCAATTTGAAAGCTTCGTGAAATCCCATTTTTTCGACCACTTTTTTCTCAAGCATCTTAACCTTTTCGCCGTCATTATCAAACAGGCTCATAAAGCTTGCCTGTGTACCCGTAGTGCCTTTGACTCCCCTTAACTTGACAAGGGATAATACATGATTTATTTCCTCATAGTCCAGATATAAATCCTGAAGCCATAAAGCAGCTCTTTTGCCGACAGTTGTCAGCTGCGCCGGCTGGTAATGGGTATATCCCAGCGCAGGCATATCTTTATACTTCATGCAGAATTCCGACAGTGCGCTGATAACATTGACCAGTTTCTTTTTTATCAAAAGGAGCGCTTCTTTCATCAGAATGGCATCTGTATTGTCCACCACGTACATGCTTGTTGCTCCCAGATGTATTATGGGCATTGCTTTAGGGCATGCTGCGCCGAAGGTGTGCACATGAGCCATTACGTCATGCCTGAATTCTTTTTCCTTTTTAGCTGCCATATCATAATCTATGTTGTAGATATTTGCTTTCATTTCAGCTATTTGTTCGTCTGTTATGTTTAATCCCATTTCCTTTTCTGCTTCAGCCAATGCCACCCATAACTTTCGCCATGTGGAAAACTTGCTTTCATCAGAAAATATATAGGACATTTCCTTGCTTGCGTATCTTGTTATTAACGGATTTTCATATGTATCTCTTGACATTTCATACCTCTTTTATATATTTTAATTTTATTTATTGAGCATTTTTGTGTCTCCTGATTCCCAGACAGCATATAAAACCAGACCTGCTGCACAGAATAAAGCACCTGACGCCATAGCATAACTAATATTAATATCTGCCATTTTTCCAAAAATCAGATTTATAATGACGGCAATAATATTCATTATGCTTGAATAAGCCGACAACATGGTTGCACGGTTTGCTGTTTTTATCCGTCGGTTTTCTATATTCATGGACACAGGAATAAAAACCGATGACGACACCCTCATTAAAACAACGCAGAGTACAGATAAAGCCGGATTTAAAAACAGTGCCATCAGGATGCACGATATGAAGGCTGTAAAAAACAAAAGCCTTATTGTCCTGCCTTCTCCGATTCGATCTATGATTTTATGCGAATAAGCCGCAAGCATCCCCGATACGGTTACCAGAATATAAATATATCCCATATATTGCGGCAGTATCCCGGATTTCAGGTACTGTATCTGACTTAAAAATACCGTGATCACCTGACTGCTTTCTGTCAGCAGAGAAGAAGCCAGCAAAAACATGATAAATGCTTTATCACTCACGAATGAACCCATAATTGAATCCATTGTTCTTCCGGTATTGCAGCGTTCTTCTGCCTCAGGCATAACTTCAGTCAAAAATAAAGAAATCAGCATTGCAGCACCGTAAGAAACCACCGTTAAAAAAGCTGCCATTTCATAATTGTCCTTTACACAGACAGAAAAAATCAATGAAGCAATTATCAGTCCGGCAGAGCCCATGGCTTCATAGATGCCGAACATGCGTTGACAGTCTTCCTTATTTGCCGATAAATACAAATAAGCCGAATCACATCCCGAAAGACCCGACAATACCACCGAAAGCAAAAGCCTTTCTGCGGCAAACATAAAGAAATTGTCAGCCTTCCAAGATACTATCTTTGATGCAAAAAAGAGCATATTGCATGTTACTATCGTCTTTTTATAGCCAATTTTATCTGAAACATAACCCCACGGCATCTCAAGAAGTATCATGACCGTCAGAGATATGCTTTCTATAAGCGTGATGTCATATACCGAAAGACCATGTGCACGACGATACAATGTTGCGATGGGTCCGTAAAAAACCATGCCTTGAAATAAGACTGCGGCATACAATAAAGAAATATTAAGTTTTCTGTTTTCCAATTCGAAACCTCCGATTATTTTTTTGCACAATAAAAAGCGGTTGCTGCATTAAAATAATTGAGTTTTTCAAATTGGATTATTCATATTGATTCCTTCTTATATATTCTATTTTTATTTTATAACTAAATTAAAAGGAAGTAAACAATAAATTTGTTTACTTCCATACATTTCTTTATATCTTTATATTATTTAATTATTTTGCATACTCTGTCGCTCTTGTTTCTCTTATTACATTAACCTTTATTTGTCCAGGGTATTCCATTTCTTCTTCTATCTTCTTAACTATGTCTTTCGCAATCAGAATTATACTTGAATCGCTCGTAACTTCAGGTTTAACGATGATGCGCACTTCTCTTCCCGCCTGAATAGCAAAAGATTTTTCTACACCTTCGAATGAATTTGAAATTTCTTCTAACTTTTCTAATCTCTTAATATAAGTTTCCAGTGTTTCTCTTCTTGCCCCCGGTCTTGCTGCCGAAATGGCATCTGCCGCCTGAACCAATACCGCCTCAACAGTCTGAGGCTCAATGTCCCCATGATGGGCTGCTATCGCATGAATAACGGCTTTGCTTTCTTTATATTTTCTTGCCAGATCTTCACCTATGGTAACGTGAGGACCTTCTACCTCATGATCCACTGCTTTTCCTATATCATGCAGCAATCCGGCTCGTTTGGCTATCTTTACATCGGCACNNNNGCGGGATGAATTCTTCCGTCCGCAATTAATTTTTCAAGAGCCAATCTGGCAACTTCTCTTCTAATAGGATCAAATCCGGAAATAACTACTGCTTCCGGTGTATCATCTATTATAATATCTATACCTGTTAGTTGTTCAAGAGCTCGTATATTTCTACCTTCTCTGCCTATAATTCTGCCCTTCATTTCATCATTAGGCAAATCAACAACAGATACAGTTGTTTCCGCTACGTGATCTGCAGAACATTTTTGTATCGCATATGTAATAATTTCACGTGCTTTTCTATCTGCAGTTTCTTTTGCGTCTCTCTCTATTTCTTTCACTGCAATTGAAGCTTCCTGCTCTGCTTCCCTCTTTATGTTGTCAATCAAAATATTCTTTGCTTCTTCTGTTGAAAGTCCGGAAATTCTTTCAAGCTCTTCAAGCTGTTTATCATGAATTGCTTCCAGCTTATTCTGCTTTGTTTCAATTTCCTTCAGCTTTTTCTGGAGCGTATCTTCTTTCTTTTCAACAAGCATGCTTTTGGAATCAAGCATTTCTTCCTTTTTGATCAATCTTTTTTCAGATCTTTGTAGTTCGCTTCTTCTTTCCTTGTTTTCTCTTTCATATTCATTTCTCATTTTGTAAGCTTCATCTTTTGCTTCCACAAGAATCTCTTTTTTCCTTGTTTCGGCATCTTTTGTCGCTTCATCAACTATCCTTTTAGCTTCTTCTTCAGCACTACCTATCTTGCTTTCAGATATATTTTTACGAATTATAATTCCCACTATTATACCTATTACTGCGCAGATAATACCTACTATTATTTCATTGAACAATTCAGCACCTCCCGTTATTAAATTTTCAAGCTGCGAAATATATACATTCATTTACATTACACTGACTGGTTATATAAAAAAATGTTTATTTTCTAATATATATTTGAAATATTAAAATTATTTCTAAATACTTGANNCATTTACTTAAAAATATATTAATAAAATGTTAATGTTTACATAATTGTTTATATGTCAAAATACTGAAAATTTAATAAACCTGATGCGTTATTTCATACTTTTCAATTTTTTTGTATAAAAGGCTTCGGTGAATGCCTAACTCTTTGGCCGCAGCCTGCACTTTTCCTTCATTCCTTTTCAAAGCTTCCTTTATTAATAAAGCTTCATAATTATCTACCAAAGTTTTTAATTTTTTCTCGCCTGCTTCTCTTTGCTTGTTTTTATCACCGTAGGAAACCATTTTTGACGGCAGGTCGCTGAGGTCTATGATCATGTCTTCGCATGAAGCAAAGGCGCTTTTCACCACATTTTCCAACTCCCTGATATTCCCCGGCCAGTTGTAGTTAACAAGGCATTTTAAAGCTTCATCGCTTATTGAAATCAGCGATTTATACTTGCAATTAAGTTTATCCAGAAAATAATTTGCAAACAGACTAATGTCATCTTTTCTTTCACGCAGCGGAAGCATTTCGATATTTACAACATTTAGCCTGTAATATAAGTCTTCACGAAATGTACCGTTTTTGACCATTGCCTGCAGATCCTGGCGGGTTGCTGCAATCACTCTCACGTCTATCGGAATAGTCTTGGTGCTTCCGATCTTCTCTATTTCGTTTTCCTGCAAAACCCTAAGAAGCTTTGACTGCATGTCATATGGCATGTCTCCGATTTCATCGAGAAATATGGTTCCGCCGTCAGCTAATTCAAATTTTCCTGGTTTTCCGCCTTTCTTGGCTCCCGTAAATGAACCTTCCTCATATCCGAAAAGCTCTGATTCAATGAGTTCATAAGGAATGGCCGCACAATTTATGCTCACCATGGGCTTGTTGCCTCTTGTGCTGTTCTTATGGATTGATTGAGCAAATACTTCCTTCCCTGTTCCGGTTTCTCCTGTTATAAGAATGGGAAAATCAGTTTTCGCAAATTTCATGGCGCTTTTTTTAATTTTCATAAAGCTTTTGCTTTTGCCTATCATTGCATTAAAAGAATGGCGGTTGGATTCTACTTTTTTGTATTCCTCCTTATAAAATTGAAGTTCAGAATATTCTCTCATTAATTTTTGAGCTGAATCAAGCGTTTGTAGCCTGAATTTAACCTGAGCAACACCGGCAATCGCTTCTCCGTCTTCATCAAATACGCAGGAACGATTTACAAGCAGGAAATCATTTGATACTTCTTTCGTTTCTCCTTCCACGAATTTATGAATCATACCCTCATCACGATATTTCTTGTTTACGATATCAAGCATTTTAGAATTTGATATTATATTCAGGATTGAATGCCCTATTGCTTCTTCTTTGCTCCTTCCAAGGAAATCACAATATTGATCATTTATATCTAAAACAATTCCGTCTTTGTTGACAACAATAAATCCGTCATCGGTCATTTTTAATATTTCATCGAAAATATACTTGTAATTCTCTTTTTTCATATTAATATTTGAAGCCTCCTATGGAAAGTCCCGATTTTATCCCCAGATGCATAGCTTAACCTCTTAGTAAAACTGACAGTTTAATAAAAACTTGTCAATGTAATTATAGCACATCTGTTTTTTTACGGCAAACACATGATTGTAAGAATCGGCTCAAAACTCAAACGTTTTTTTCCGTGAAAGCTAATATTTACCATAGACATAAAAATTAAGCTCGAATATCGAGCTTAATTTTTAAAGTTTATCGTATTATTATATTTCTAAATAATGTTTTTCCTTTATAGCTTCAATCATTGCCGGTACCACTTCAAATAAGTCTCCCACAATTCCAAAATCGCATATTTCAAATATTGGTGCGTTTTTATCCCTATTGATTGCTATGATATATTTTGATTCGTGCATACCTGCCTGGTGCTGTATTGCTCCGGATATTCCGCATGCCACATATAAATCCGGTCTCACTGTTGTTCCTGTCTGTCCGACCTGGTGATTACTTTCAATCCATCCCGCATCAACGGCTGCTCTTGATGAACCTACTTCTCCGCCCAGTGTATCAGCCAGATCCTGTATCAACTTAAATCCTGATGCTTCTTTTAATCCTCTGCCGCCTGATACAACCACCTTGGCTTCGGTAAGATTTACTCTTTTCTTTCCGCTGACTATTTTTTCAATTAATTCAACTCTTAAATCTTCTTTTCTTATTGAAGGAGTTATTACTTCAACTTCTCCCGTGATTTTTTCCACATGCTGTGCCTTTGCCATAACACCCGGTCTAACTGTTGACATCTGCGGCCTGTTGTTCGGGCAGATTATTGTTGCCATTAAGTTTCCGCCGAATGCCGGTCTTGTCTGAAGAAGCTTTCCGTCTGTCTCATCTATTTCTAATTTAGTGCAGTCTGCCGTCAATCCTGTGCCGATTTTAGCCGCGATTCTCGGTCCTATGTCTCTTCCTATGGATGTGGCTCCCAGCAATACTATTTCAGGCTTTCTTGCCTTTATCAAATCAGATATTGTTATGGCATAACCCTCTGTATTGAAATCTTTAAGCAGTTCATGCTCTATATATAAAACTTTATCTACGCCGAAGCTCAATAGTTTTTCTGCTATTTCTTTTACTCCGTATCCTGCTATTACAACATTTAATTTCTTATTTATTTTTCCGGCTAATTTCTTTCCTTCTCCTATGAGCTCTATAGTCACGGGATGCACCTTGCCGTCTATTAACTCTCCTATAACCCAGATGTCATTATAATCATTAACATTGATTCCTTGATTTACTTTTGCTCTTTCCATTTTAACCCTCCTCTCGCTAAATTAAGTTTAATTCAGATAATTTCATCACTATGGTGATTGCTTTATCCTTTGAACTCTTGCCTTCGATTATTTCCGAAACCTTGTTTTTTACAGGCACAAAAGATTTATAAACATTAGTTGGCGATCCTTTAAGCCCGATCTGTGTCGGATCCACATTTAAATCATTTATTCCGAATACTCTGATTTTTTCTTCGCCTTTATCTCCATATGCTTCAATTATTCCTTTTATTGCAGGATATCTCGGATTGTTCAGTTCTTTTATTGCAGTCAGCAAAACAGGTGTTGACGCTTCAAACACGTATTCGCCGTATTCCGTATATCTTACAACTTCCAGCTTATCACCTTTCACTTTTACATCTTTTACATATGTCACCTGCGGTACATTCAAAAATTCCGCAATTTCAGGTCCAACCTGTGCCGTGTCTCCGTCAATCGCCTGTCTTCCGCAGAACACTATATCGTAATTTCCGATCTTTTCGATTGCTGCCGAAATAATTGTAGCGGTTGCCCATGTATCGGAACCTCCGAAAGCTCTGTCACTTATGAGCACTCCTTCGTCGGCTCCCATTGCCAAAGCTTCCTTTAGCACATCTTTCGCCTGAGGCGGTCCCATGCTCACCGCAATTAATTCCGCTCCGCATTCATCTTTGATTTTTAAAGCTTCTTCTAACGCATTTTTATCGTCCGGGTTCATAATGCTTGGAACACCGTCCCTTATTAATGTTCCTGTTTCCTGATTTATTCTTACTTCATTCGTATCCGGAACTTGTTTAAGACACACAATAATTCTCATAATGCCCTCCTAACCAAGTACTGCTCTTGAAATTACAACTTTATGAATTTCAGAAGTACCTTCATAAATTTCTGTTATCTTTGCATCTCTTACCATTCTTTCAAGCGGATAGTCCTGCATATAGCCGTAACCGCCGTGTATCTGCAGCGCCTTATTTGTCACAAAGCTTGCCATTTCAGATGCATTCAGCTTCGCTATGGCAGCTTCTTTTGTAAACGGCTGTCCCGCAATCTTCAAATATGCCGCTCTGTAAATCATCCATCTCGCACATTCAATCCTTGTTGCCATATCCGAAATGTACCACTGCAGTCCCTGTAGAGCAGCAATCGGCTTTCCGAACTGAACCCTTTCCTTCATATATGAAACAGATTCTTCCAGCGCACCTTCAGCTATGCCTAATGCCTGAGCAGCCACACCTATACGTGCACTGTCAAGACCTATCATTGCTATCTTAAATCCCTGTCCTTCTTTTCCCACGAGATTCTCCTTTGGAACACGGCAGCCGTCGAATATGAGCTCCGCAGTCTGAGAAGCCCTGATGCCCATTTTATTTTCCACCTTGCCTATTGAAAATCCGGGAGCTCCCTTTGGCACAACAATTGCCGAAAGCCCTTTGACACCCTTTGATGGATCTGTCGATGCAAACACAATTACATAATCCGCAAGGTTGCCTCCTGTTATAAAACACTTTGTTCCTGTTATAACATAATCGTCCCCATCAGATACGGCAACGGTTTTGACAGATGCGGCATCTGAACCGGCATTGGGCTCAGTCAGTGCAAATGCTGTCTTCTTGCCTCCTCCGGTAACCAGAGGCAGATACTTTTTCTTCTGCTCTTCTGTTCCGAAACGCAGAATTGTCTGCGGGAAAATGCCGTGAATTGATAGTATTGCAGCAGTAGCCGCGCATTTTTTGGCAATCTCAGACACTACTATTATTTTAGGTATTTCATCGCCGCCGGAGCCTCCGTATTCAACAGGAACACCTATCCCTGTAAATCCGCACTTAACCATCTTATTGAAGGTTTCTTCAGGAAACCTTCCGCTTCTGTCTATTTCTTCCGCTAAAGGCGCCACTTCCTTCTCCGCAAATTCTCTGGCAACTTTTTGAATTACTTCTTCAGATTTAGAGAATTTAAAATCCATATTATTTCCTCCTATTTATATTTTTCTCAGAAAGTCTGGAATTTTCGTTTATACTATTTTCAAAAGATTTTTATCTATCTTTCATATGCAATGCTTTTTATTATATTTTCATCAGCTAATTTCTTTATTTCGTTCTCTGTGTATCCCAGTTCTCTTAAAACTTCTTCATTGTGCTGTCCTATTANNATCACATTTTATTTCAACGTCAATTGTGTTAAATTTAACCGGAGGCATTGCCATCAGGCACTTAGTTCCGTCACGGTTTTCAACTTCGCATAAATAATTATTTGCAAGTGCCTGCGGATCCTTTAATACATCTGCCACATGCTGTATCTTTTCATGTGCTATATCCGCATCCGTTAATTTCTTGTCCATTTCATCCTGTGTCCAGTTTTTAAACTGCTGTGATATTATCTCAATTAATTCCGGTGCGTTATCTTTTGCCGCCTGAGTAGTTGAATATTTTTCGCTGCCTATTAGATCTTCTCTTTCTATTACCTCACAGAACTTTTCATAATATCTCTCATGTTCCAGTATGCTCAGGAATATCCATCCTCCGTCCTTGCATTCATAAGAATTTATTACCGGAGAATTTGCTGTTTTTCTTGTTTTTGGATATTCATCCCCATACTGAGTAGATGCAACCAATGAACTTAAATTCCATATTGCCTGCGCAAATAAAGAAACCATAACTTTTGCGCCTACTCCGGTTCTTTGCTGCTGATAAAGAGCTGCAGCTATACCTCCTGCCAGACTGCAGGATGTAGTTGCATCTCCGAAACCTATAGGTGGGTTTACTGTGGTTCCCTTTTCCGCAGAATCAAGCATAGCGCCGCTTCTTGCCCAGAATGCCACGGTATCGAATCCCGGATTGTCTTTAGCCGGGCCGTAATCTCCGAATCCGTTAATTTGTGCCCACACAATCTTCGGATATTTCTTATGGATACTCTCATAGTCCAATCCAAGTTTATTAAGTGCCTTAGTCCTGTAGCTGGTCACAAATACATCTGCTTTTTCCAGAAGTTTTTCCATGATTGCCATACCGCTTTCCGACTTCAGGTCAATGGCAATTCCTCGTTTCTCCGAATTGTAACAGCTGTAAAGCGGATTTTTTCCGAAATCGGCAGGTGCACCCATACCTGCACCGGTAGTTCTTCCCGGATCTCCCCAGAACGGCTCAACCTTTAATACATCTGCTCCCCAGTCGGCAAGTATCCTTGCGGNNAATATGTGAGATCAATTACCTTTACTCCTTCTAATGGTTTAAACATTTTTTTACCTCCTGTAATTGCAAATTTTTTTGATATTATGAATGCCATTATGGCAAGTACGGAAACATGCTGAATAAAATTACGGCTACTACAGAACCGATGAACGGAGTAACAACTGTCAGCCAGAATATAAGCCCGTAAGCATCTTTATGCGTTTCGTTGCACAGACCGTTGGTTACCGTAACTATATATCCGTTATGCGGCAATGAATCCAGAGCCGCCGAAGAAATACTCATTACTCTGTGTATGGCTTCCGCAGGAATTCCCAGCGCCATGTAGGAAGGTCCCAGCAGCGGAGCAGCAACGCCCAATCCACCCGAAGCCGAACCACATATACCGGCTATGACAGTAGTACCTATTGCTAAGCCCGCATAAGGCGGTCCCGGTATGTTCATCATTGCATTTATTACCACAGGGAATGCTATACTTGCCTGAACAACAGCACCGAAACCGACAACTGCACATGTGTTTGAAATTGAAACAACTGATTGCTTGCATGCTTCTCCCAGGTTAAACATTATTTTTTTATTATCCTGATACTTATTCAAAAGCAGGATTACGATGACAGCGCCTAAGAATACTCCAAATTCAAGCGGAATTAATGTCTTTCCTCCTACCTTAATGTTGATTGCAAGGATTGTTATAATCAGCGGAATAATGGCTAAGCCGCCGCTTGGATATTCTGCATCGTCATGGAATACATCCATGGGTTTGGCAACGAATTTCTCGCCGCTTTTTCTCGCCTTGTCTACAGCCTTAATCAATATAAAACTGCCGAGCAGCAGGATTACAGCTGAACTGATGAAACCATTTACCGTGCCTGCCATTAAATCCGTCCCTAAGGCTTCTGCCGGGACAGCATTTTGTATCTGCGGAGCACCTGGTGCTACCATCGCCCAGGTAGAACATCCGAAAGTCAGTGCCGCCGGAATAAATCTTCTCGGTATATCAGCCTGCTTAAATACTTCCAACGCTATGGGAAAAACTGCAAAACTTGCTACGAATACACTTACTCCTCCGTATGAAATTATACCGCATGCCAACGGAATAGATATAAGTGCCATATTGGGGCCGAAACGATTTATTATCATTCTTGCAATAGCTTTTGCGCCGTTGGTTACTTCATATGCTTTTCCCATAATTGTTCCGGTTAAGAATATTAAGAAGTTATTTTTAAAGAAACTCACAAAACCGGTCATATAATTTACCTTTAAACCTTCGTAAAGGTTAATGCCTCCCGTCAACGCAACTATAGTCGAACACATTAACGCAACTATATAAATGTTGACTCCTCTCATTATTAATATAATTAACAGAGCAAGAGATACGAGGATGCCAAATAGGCTAAATAGTGTTGCTCCATCCATGTTACACCTCTCAACGTACTTTTATTTTAGTCTTAAGATTTTTAATATGGCTATTTGTTTTTAAAAACAGCCGGTCTCTTTTGAACAAAAGCTGACATTCCCTCATCCTTGTCCTCAGTCCCGAAGGATATTGCTGCAATATCTTTTTCAAGTTCCAATCCGTTCGCCAAATCCATTTCCATGCCTCTGTTTATTGCTGTCTTTGCAAAACCCACAGCCGAAGAAGCATTTTTAAGAATTAATTTCATCATATTTTTTGCTTCACTTACCAATTCATCATGTTCCGCAACTTTATTTACCAGTCCCATAGATAAAGCTTCTTCAGCCTTAACCTGACTTCCCGTATAGCTAAGTTCTTTTGCAATACCCGAACCT
>DMJQ01000004.1 GCA_003457065.1 Clostridiales bacterium | reverse complement strand
TAGGTCCAGTAGGCCCAGTAGCTCCGGCGGATCCAGTCGGTCCAGTGGGTCCAGTCGGTCCCGCCGGCCCAGTGGGTCCGGTTAAAGAGGAGGTTTCGATGTCAACAATGGCCGATCCCTGCATCACGGTAATATCGAGTGTTTGCGATTGAAATGTGAGTGTATCGCCTACCGTCATTGTTGCCGAGCCTACCGGCCCAATGACATTAAAGAGTACATCTCCGGGGTTAAAGGCCCCTGTGGGGCCGGTAGGACCGGTTGCCCCTGTGGTCCCTGAGGACCCTGCGGCCCTTGAGGCCCTTGAGGACCCTGTGGACCCTGAGGGCCTGTATCACCAGTCGGTCCTTGTGGTCCTTGGGGGCCTGGAATACAACAATAATAGCCTGCATTGCAGCAACAGCTCCCGCGGCAAGCATTACATCGATTACATCTATAGTTCTTAGTATGCATATGAACCTCCGTTCTGAGTAGAAATACATCATGATAAATGCACTTTATAGTATATGTCTTATCACATAGAATGTGTTTCTGCTCTTCTTGCAGAGCATGGCAAATGCTGTTTTTTTGCAAACTGGCTTAAAAATATATTTGCCAATCCCAATATTCCACGGTTTGATTGGAAGATGTTTGGAGAAGAGATGCTTTATTCCCAATCATGAATCATTTAATAGAAAGTACAAACTCTAAGAGCTTTGTTTCACCATTGACCGCAGGATTTATTTGATTTTTGGTGCTTAAGCCTAGTAAACCATCAGCTACACTGACGGAAAGAAATACTTATAGCAGTAAAAATCTCCTTTAATAAGATAAAAGCTGTTTTCAACTGCTAAAAAATGAAAAAGGGTTGCCTTCTGGATAGAACGGGAAAATATGCATAATAATTACAAGGCTATGTAGTGAATTATGAAAAGTATGGTTTAAGCAATAAAATAAGGAGAAGGCATAATGATTATACAGATAAAGTATATAAATATCCTAATATAGGTAAAAGATATTACAATAGGAAGAAAGCAATAACATGGTGCTTTACGGTTACAGACTGAAAAAACTGCCTTGGGGATCTGATAAAATAGATAATCAGTATGTTTATTTAAAAGAATAGATAAAAATAGAAGAAGAAGCAACAGAGAAAGGATATACAAACTTCATATCAGGCATGGCATTAGGCTATGATATTTATTTTGGGAGACTATTTTAGAATTAAAGAAGGCACACTCAGAAATTAAATTAGAATGTGCCATTCCATATGAAATACGAGCCAAAGCTTGGAATGTAGAATAAAGAGAAAGATATTCTAATATCCTTAGTCAATGTGATGAAGAAAAATTATTAAGTAAAAATACACTCCATTTTGTTTAATAGGCATAATCGTTATATGGTAGATAAATCCTGTCTGTTAATTGCAGTATATTCTGAAAATATAAAAGATAGCCCTTATAGCACAATGCCTTATACCAAGAAAAGGAGATGGAGATTGTGGTAAATTTGATTTAATTGATGTTCTTATTTTTCTATATTTGCCGGAGTAGATGACAGATACTGTGAGGGCACACTGACTTTATGCAGTAAAGTCAGTGCATTAGACCTTAGAAAAGGAATACGGATAATTACTGCCGAAAGTAATGATTTCTAAGTATTTAAATATATTAGGTTCAATACTTCTAGCTGATATGTATTTTCCTTTTAATTTTAGGTAGATAACTTTTTTTTGATTTTCATCAGATAAAATATATTCTCTACTTAATGCTATAATTGATGCCCTATGGCGGTTAGGAACTTTTAATGAATTTCTTTTATCTATAACTACACCTGTAATTAAACTACACTTATTCTTACTATAATATTTGGTTTTTTTTCTTTAATAGCAATCCAATTTTACTTAATNNTAAAGTATAATTATAATTTAATAAGCAGCGTAGTGACCAGATATAGGCAGTGTATAAAATAGGGCAGGAAAGCAATATTTTTATAATGGTCTTTATATTGGCGACATCTCAATAAGATTTATTACGAATGGACTTTATTAATTTAGTTTTTCAATTAAATATGTATAAAATATGCATGCGTCTTTTATTTTTATTATTTCACAATTTTCATTTAACATATGGGCAAGCTTGTATTCTCCGGGTCCAAAACCTATGGTTGGTATACCCATGCTGACAGGGGTTACGGCATTTGTTCCAAAATCCCAAAAATCATATTCTTTCGGTTTGTAGCCGAAGGCTTCTTTGTATGCTGAAATGCAGGCAGTTACGAGGGGATGTTCCATTTCTATTTTCCATGGTTCGTGCAGGGGCTCATATATAAAATCTTTGCCTGTCCAGCTAGTACGCCTCAATGTACCGATTTTCCAGGATGCATTTTTTCCGGCTATAAGACTATTCATTTCTTTTTTAATATCTTCTTCTGTTTCACCAAGAGCCATACGGCGGTCCAGATATATACTGCACTCACTCGGAACAGCATTGAGAGAGGCGCTTATGCAAGATATATCAGATAATACAACCGTTCCGTGGGGGTCACTTGACGCCATAAGCTTTTTATTTAAGTCATCTACTCTTGTAATAATCTCAGCCATTTCATATACAGCATTTATACCCTTTTCAGGAGCTGAGCCGTGAGCAGATACGCCGTGTGTAGTAATTAAAACCTGAGCCTTTCCCTTATGGCCAAGAGTTATTATATTATCAGAAGGTTCACATATAACAACAAAATCAGGTCTTAAATCATGGTCTTCATATAGCATTTTTATGCTTTCGCCGTCACAGAATTCCTCGCATACAGAGCCTGTTACATAAATCGTTCTATTCTTTGTAAGCCCTAATTCTTTGGCAATGGCCGCTGCGTATACTGAAGCTGCCAACGCAGACTTCATATCTACACTGCCTCTTCCATATATTCTGCCATCTTTAATTTCAGCAGAAAACGGAGGCAATATCCAATCCATTTCATCATTTACTTCAACTGTATCCATATGAGAGTCAAAATGTATTATTTTGCCGCTGCTGCCTATTTTGCCTACTATATTTCCTATATTATCGATGAAAACTTCATCATAATTTAGTTTTTTCATTTTCTTTTTAACACATTTAGCTATATGTGCTTCATTATCGGAATAGCTCTTTATCCTAACTAACTCCTGAGTGAATGTAACTACATCATTTTCATATTTTTTGAATATTTCTTTGTATTGTTTGCTTGACATAATCTAACCCTCCGATTATTTATAATGTTGAAAATTAACGATAAATCTATTATAAAAAGCAGATAAATAAGTGTTATAAGAGATTACGCTTATTTAGAGAAAGTTTATTTGAATTTAAAAATAAAAAACTATTTTTAAACTGAATAAGCATCCATAATGTTTTTTGATTTGACACAAGATGTTTCAAACAATACAATTATATTGCATTGTTTGAAAATAAAATATAATTATATTGCTTGTTTATATAAGGATATTGACGAGGTGATAATATGCAAGTGTATGATATACCGATAAGTGAAAATAAAAAAGAAGAAACTCTGCATGGCAGCTATGAATTCCCTATGGAAATATATGAAACTAAGTTATGCAAAAACATATTGGGATTTATAAATTGGCATTGGCATGATGAGCTACAATTCTGTTTTATCACTGAAGGAAGAGTTTCATTTTATGTTAATTCGGAAAACTTTACTCTAAATAAGGGCGAAGGAATTTATATAAATAAAGGTATATTGCATATGGCAAAACCTTTAAGCGGAAATGATAGTTCCTATATATGTATTGATACAGACGCACGGCTATTTTCTTTATTTAGCGGTAGTATTATTGAATTAAAATATGTGAATCCCTTTATAGGACCTGCGGGCATTCCGGGCATGGTATTAAGAAATGAAGAAAAGTGGCAGATCAATATACTTAAAAAGCTTAAAACAATACATAAGTGCTATATAAAAAGAGAATATGGATATGAAATTAAGATTTGTACGGAGCTTTTATCTATTTGGAGACTTTTAATATTAAATTCTTCTGCGGAAATACAAAATAAAAGCCTGAAAATGAATACAGATTATATTAGAATGAAAGATATTATGGACTATATTCACTTAAATTATTTCAAAAAAATAACTCTTGAAATGATAGCTGATACAGTGCATTTAAGTAAGCATGAGTGCTGTCGATTTTTTAAGAGAATGTCTAATACAACTATTTTTGATTATTTAATAGATTATCGGATTACCAGAGCTATAGAATTGCTTCATTTTTCAAATTTTAATATCAGCCAGATTGCTTATAAAGTTGGGTTTAGCAGTACAAGTTTCTTTATATATACTTTTAAAAGAAAAACTTCTTGTACTCCGGCAGAATATAGGGTAAAGAATGTTAAAAACAAAAAATAATGCACAGGGTATAGTTTACAGGACAGGAAATCATAATTACTATTACAGGCAANNTTGCCTGTAATAGTAATTATGGTTTTGTTATATTAAAAGATATTAAAAACTTTATTTACTGTATTAAAGCAATTATGCATTCTTGTTTTCTTTAAAATATTTATACATATCAGTACCGGTAACCCAATTTTTACGGATTGCTTTTTCTGCTGCGTAAAAATCGTGCAAAGCAAGCTTATTGATAATTTCTTCGTGCTCAGAAAAAGACTCCTTTCGACGGGGGCTGATACTGAAGTATAGGTTCTCAATACGCTGGGCAGAAATTGACAATTGTTCAATATATTGAGCTATATAGTGGTTATTGGCAAGATGAACAAGATAATTATGAAAAACTTTGTCATATGCAGACTGTTTATGAATATCACTGCTTTCCAAAGCATCTGCGAATTCTCTATTAATTCTCTTTAGTTCCTTTATATGTTCGGAATTAATTTTATCAATAACCAATCTAATCACAACACAGTTCAATTCTTTTAAGGCTTCATAATTTTGGCGCACATCTTCCCAGTCAATTTCCGTTACACGGGTTCCGTTGGAAGGAATAACTTCAACTAGACCTTGCTTATTTAATAATTGCAAGGCCTCACGAACAGGGGTACGGCTTACTGAAAAATATTCGGCTAATTGCGTGTCAATAATTTTTTCTCCAGGTTCTAAGATACCTTTAACAATCCATTCCTGTACCGTTGAATATACGATTAATTTTGCGCTTGCAGGCGGAGAAAATTTGACTGATTGCGGAATAGGCATGTAATTCACTTCCATAATTTGTAATAATCAATTGTACTTTACCATAAAAAAGGCAAATATGCAATATACTGCGGGTATGTGAAATTTAAAATTCAGCAAAGTGAAGAATTATCTAAAAACTAAAATAATACAGTAATTTTATGCACTGTATTTCTGTTGACATATTGATTAGCATATGGTATCCTGTTTACAAATTTTGCCAATATATTGCATATTACATAAAAATATTATCAAATAGCTTAAAAATTAGAATATTTGGAGCTTCAAAAAAGATACTGTTACATTAAAGAAGAAATTTGAAAATTAGTATAAGCTCTGTAAAATTTATGTCCCCATAATTAACGTTCCAGACAAAATCAAAGAGAGAGTGAAGGACGTCGGCAAGTGGGATGGTAACCCGTTAAATTTATTTCGCATAACATGGAAAAATGAGCCGAAAAAATTCGGAGGCCTGTATCATTCCCCTGATTTTATTGAATTGCCTGAAAACTTACTGGTATAGGTATGCGCATAGCCTGTATGACTGATAAATATTTTCTAATTGGATACCATAAAGTCGGAGTCCCTTTTGGATATCTTATGCCTCGCCTTGTAACCAGTCAATTTGATGCCTTCAGGCAGAAAGCCGTAGGGTCCTCTATAGGCAATTATTGCAGAGGCGATGCCTTTAACTCAAAGTTTCTGGCTTATGAATCCATTGCAATATTACCTAAAGGAATAAGCCGTGAACGCTTTGACTGGTGATCTGAAATAGCCGGTAAGGTTATTGCAACGAAGAGACGCAAAGCAATGGAAAGCAATGTGAGGGGAATATTTGATAAAACCGATGAAATTCGCATTACAAGGCAAGAAGTTGCAAATTTTAATCAGTTTGCTCAAATGGGTAATTATATATGGCACTATAATATCACAGGCCAGCTATTCAGGAAGCTTATCCTTCCAATTTCGCGGGCAAAATGGATTCCGACGCGGGCTTAGCAGCTTAATATGTGGATTTTTACCCTTAGCTGCTTGGGAATATTTTAAAACATCTCTTTTAAAAATAAGTTAAGAGCCATGCAACGTTTATCGCCGCTATGTCCTGTTATTATTCAGATTTTGAGATATTTCATTATAATTAAAGCAGAATACATAATGAATGGAGAGGAATTAAAATTGAACATAAGTAAAGATTTAAAGTTTATCAATAACACTGTAACACAGCAAGCAAAAGCACCTGAGTATCTAAGTATTGCTTCTACGGAAAATGTCAGGCGTTTGCACAGTTCCATACCTTCATATCATGAAACCCCGTTAGTTCCTTTAAATTCACTGGCAAAGAGATTAGGTTTAAAAGGTATTTATGTTAAGGATGAATCCTATAGATTCGGGCTTAACGCATTTAAAGGATTAGGCGGGATATACGCTTTGAGTTGCATAGTCTGTGAAAAATTTGGGATGGATATGAATAAAGTTGATTTTTCAGATTTACAGAAATCCAGTATAAGAGACAGGTTATCTAACTGTATTTTTGTTACGGCAACCGATGGAAATCATGGTAAAGGGGTTGTATGGGCGGCTACTCAGTTAGGCTGCAAAACTTATGTTTATATGCCGCAAGTNNCAAGGTTCGTCGGAAAATCGGGCTCAGGCAATAAGGGATGCCGGTATGGCAGAAGTAGTTATTACGGATATGAACTATGACGATACGGTACGCTATGCATCGTATATGAGCGAGAAAAATAATTGGGCATTGCTTCAAGATACTTCATGGAAAGAATATGAAAAAGTACCTCGTTGGATTGTAGCAGGCTATACTACAATTGCCTATGAAGCAATAGAACAATTGCAAAAATATAATATAGATGCGCCAACCCATGTTTTTTTGCAAGCAGGCGTTGGAGCCATGGCAGGAAGCATAATAGGATATCTGGTCAATTATTACAAAAGCAATTACCCTGCATTTACAATAGTCGAACCGAAGCAGGTTTCAGGAATTTTTGAATCAGCCAGGCAAAACGATGGTCTGACACATTCAGCAGCAGGTAACGGAAACACAATTATGGCCGGTTTGAACTGCGGTGAACCATGTACAATTACTTGGCCGATTATTTACAATTTTGCCCGTCATTATGCATCCTGCCATGATGACGTAGCCAAAATCGGAATGAGATTACTGGCTTATCCCCAAGGGTCGGACAATAAAATAATTTCAGGAGAATCTGGGGCTGTTACCAGTGGGTTACTGGCCCTTCTTATGGAAAAAGATGAGCTTATTGAACAGCGAAAAGTCATGGGACTTAATGAAAATTCAATTGTTCTCCTTATTAACACAGAAGGGGATACGGACCCTATTTCATATCAGGCTATCGTAAATAATGAAAGTTTTGAGGTTTAAAAAATTGTATAGAGTTATATAAGAGTAATGGTAATTTTAAGAATTGATTTAGAACGAATGTGTCGCTATAAATAAGTAATATGATAAAATTGATAGCTTCATAGAGGGAAAAAAGAGATGAAATAATAGAAAAATGGAGAGACTTTGTAAATTTAGAAGGCTATTACCATGAGAAGAAAAATGTCAAGAGGGTCAGGGCATGGCTTCAGACAGAGTTTGAAAAAGAAGGCTTTGATTGTTATATCCATGGAGTAATGCCCGAAAAGGCAGGAGTACTGGTAGGTATTTTAGGTAAGGACAAATTAAATATCCCTATTATTTTTTCAGACCATATAAATACGGTACATATAATAGGATTATTTGGAAAAAACAATCGTACAGGGTATAAGGCGGGCATGCGGGAAACGAGTTAATAAAAGGAGAATATTGAGGGAACTACTGTTTTTTCTGCCGTTGGCAGCAATTTAGCATGTATCTGCGTCAATTATACTGATTATTGCTAATCCATTAATTACAGGCTTTTTAATTAATATTGATTTTGAAAGACGGTATGAGATCTGAACATTTTTTATGGAATGTGCAGATTTATACCGCCTTTTTTATTGGTGCTTAAGCTCAATAAACCAAACCATTGATCTAATCTCCACTGTAAGATATAACTAATACTGCGACAAATTAAAAAGAAAGTTGCCTTTTCCAAAGTAAATGTAATATCAACATACTGTTTGTTATGCTCATAATCAAATTTCCGCCTGAATAAGCATATAACTGTATCAATATGTTAAAAGAGAGGATAGGGATCAAAATGAGCAATAATCCAACTAACGAATGTAATTACAGAGTGAACCTTCCATATCCACCGGTGCGTGTGAACGGAAAAAATCCTGTTTATGCCAGTGAGATGCTTAGCAATATGGCTGAAGTTGTTTCCGAGATGAGTGATGTTTCCCGGTATTTCTATATCGCCATCGTAGCGCAGCAAAATCATAGTTCGATTTCAACATGCTTTCATCATATCAGTATTGTTGAGATGTATCATCTTAATATCTTTGCAGAACTTGCACATCTGCTGGGGGCAGACCCGAGGCTTTGGAGCGGGCGGGGGATCAAGCGCTGGTGGTCACCATCGTTTATCGGTTATCCTCATGAGTTGCATGAACTGATAGCTGAATCAATCAAAGCAGAGGAAGCAGCCATTAGCAAGTATTCCAGGCAGGCAAATATAATTAGAGACCCCAATATTGTGGCGATATTAAAGCGTATCATACTTGACGAAGAACGCCACCTTCAGATATTTAGAGAAATGTATAAACGGGTATAAGAATCCTGCGTTTACATAATTTCAAAGAGATTAGGCAACACTAAAGAAAACAGGAAGGAGAAAATGATATGAATTTATCAGACAGCATTACCAAAGCGAATTTATTGCGGGCATTTGCCGGTGAATGCCAGGCATGGAGGAGATATGATTTTGCAGCCGACGTCGCCAAAACACAAAAACTGCAAGTTCTTTATTATTTATTTAATTATACGGCAGAGCAAGAGAAAGAGCATGCGGAAGTATTTTACAATCATTTAAAAGAGTTTACGGGCCAAGAGATTTCCATCAATGCAAATTACCCCATCGATAATACCGATGATATAATGGAACTCTTAAGGCTTTCGGCAGAACATGAGGCAGCAGAACATACAACTATATATAAGGAATTTGGTGATAAAGCACAGGAAGAAGGCTTTAGGGCAATTGCCAGCTCTTTTCATCAGATTGCTGCAATTGAGCAAANNAATGCAGAGCGGGAATCTGTTTGTAAGCGATTCCCCTGTAGATTTTATCTGCTTAAAATGCGGTCATATTCATCATGGAACGATAGCACCGCAAATTTGTCCTGTTTGCAGTCATGATCAGGGATACTTTATTCACCGGGCATCTTCCCCGTTTGAAAATTAGAAGAATCGTATGGTTATGTTTAACATTTGCATGTATAGCCCTTCAATCAGCGCTGATACGGTTAGAATATTGGATAATTTTTATGCTGAAATATCTTTTTATAGATATTAGACTTCTTGGAATTACCGGCTAGCCGGCAATGTCGTTAACTTAATGAAAACATAGAATCAAAAACTGAATGATTAAAAGCAAGAAATGCTGGAGGCAGAAAAACAAGGCACAATAAAAAGCTGTTTTTATTAAGAAAAATAAAAACAGCTTTTTATTGTGCAAGCACCCCCAGCTATGCTGGGAAAAGGAGAAAGATTCTTCAATTATCTGTTATTTTGTTTATATTCTCCTTTAAGCTGCTATAATTACTCACAAAATTCATTCTACTTTTCTTCGACAATACTCCCTTTGATAATTGATTTAAAATCCGGATTCTTTCTTTTTCTAAAAGTTTTGACGGGGAACCATTTCATTAATGGTTGACTTTACAAGTCCAAAAGAGACAGAAGCTTTCAAGAAAGTTTACAAGACTACTTTCCCCAAAGCCTTTCTAAAAAGGCTTTTTCTAATGGATTTTGTTTGGCGGCAATCATAAGAGCTTGTCACTTTTTTATAGTATAAGGCAACCGTTTTATAGTTCTTGACTATGAATGACGCATCTTCAAAAGAAATCGTTTTAGACAAAAATTCCGATTTGATAATCGAGTGGGCAGCGCATTTAGTGAAAAGGCCTTAGGCCTCGTTTTAGACTAGGACGGAAGAGGCATTACTATATATATCGTTCATAATAGCGCAGTAAGCGCGGGGCCAAAGGCATTGAGAATCCACGAAAGTTTTAGCATTAAAAAAGAGCAGACCAAGTGGTTTTTCGGTATGAGTATGCTTATCATATCTGAACCGTTAAATTTACCTCTCGAATTATTACTGTCGTAAAAATTTCTCCGATAAATTTTATTGTATGGTATAATTTATTTTAAAGACAGGATGTTTTAAGGGCACTCCTTATGTATAGCGTAAAGGNNAGAATAAAGCCAATGTCTTTGAAAGTATGTTCAACGCTTGTTTCTGAGAAAATATAAAGTAAAGTGGTTCTGATTTTTAAGAAAACAATAGTAACAGTAAATTAAAAGCAGGGCTCATTAAATTTAACTGTAAGTAGACCTGTTCATTTCAAGTAGATAGATTTTCTGCTAAGTTATGGAATCTTCTTTTTTGCCTTGACAGATTTTTGATGCTATAATTATTTTCTAAATATATTATAAACGTTTAGAATCTATAGTAAATACTATGCTGCTATAATGCAAATAAGGTAGGAATGAAAGTATGTATATAGATGATTTTGCAATATTTATATTGCATATTTGTATTGCTTTTTTAATAAACAGAAGTCTTTTTGATGACATTAGATATGTATTTTTTCCATATTTGTCATCAATTCTTCTTTTGTCCATTAATCAGCTTATCATCTTTTATCTTATTGCCTGCTTATTCCCAGATAAGGCCCTTTATAAAGCTATCCTTTTATTGATTCATCTACTTTGTTTAATAGGGGTTTTAAAATTTAAAATTAAAATTTTCTATTTTAAATGGTTTGAAACAGTAGAAGGAGGCTGCCAAAAGGAGACTATAATAAAAAAAGAAAAGGTATTTATTGCAATATTATTTTCAATAACTTTATTGCTTTTTGCTACATTGGGTTATTTAAGATACTTCGGCAGTAATCCTATAGAAAAATATATTTTGACAATATTAAATATATATATATATATTCTGGTATTATTTTATTTTGAAAAAAGCTTAAAGTTCAGCAAAGTATCCATTGAAGCCATTACAGATAAAACCTACAGAAAAGAAATAGAAAGCTACATGAAAGTGATACGCGCTCAAAGACATGATTTTAATTTCCACCTTCATGCAATACAGGGAATGATAGAAAACGGAAAAGTCAGCGAGTGCCACAAATATATACAGGAAATGGTTAAATCCTCTATAAGCCTTAATGATATTATAGGCGTATATGACCCTGCTATAGGGGCGATGCTTAATATTTTCAGAGAGAATGCTCTTATAAAGGGAATAAAGATAGATTTTGATATTAAGTATAATATGGAGCATATAGGCTGCTCCTCTTATGAAGCCAATAAAATAATAGGAAACCTCCTTCAAAATGCCCTGGATGAAACTGAAAGACATAAAGATTTGTCTTATGGAATAAAGCTTTTAATATTTAAAAGAAGCGGAAATACGGTTATTGACGTGTCTAATATTTTCAGCGGAAATGAGGGCGTATTGGCTGATATATTTCAATACGGCTATTCCACTAAACCGGACCATGACGGCATAGGCTTATCAAATGTATCAAATATATTAGAGCTTCGGGGAGGAATGATTTATACGGAGTTTGAGGAAAATATTATTCATTTTGTTGTTACTGTGCCAAACAGATATGCCAAAAGACCAGCATAGACTTATATTATAGCGGGGGAGGGTAGCTTGTGATATATGCTTTAATAGTTGATGACGATAATTTATCCAGAGAGTCTTTAAAGTCTGTTCTTAAAGGTTATGATAATATCGAGGTAAAAAATGAGGTTTCGTGCAGCATGGACGCTGTTACCTATTTAAAATCAGACCCTGATATAGACCTGATTTTTTTGGATATAGAAATGGAGGGCGGTTCAGGTTTTGAGCTTGCGGAATATTTAAGTAAGGAGTATTCCGATATATTATATATTTTTCTTACAGGCCATGCAGAATTTGCCTTGGACGGGTATAAATATAAACCTATAGACTTTCTTTCAAAGCCTATAAATACCTTTAGATTTGAACAAGCGATAAAAAGGGTTTTTGAAGCGAGGGCGGAAGAAAAGAAGCAAAGAAAAGCTCCAAGCCGAATAGGAATCAGGATTGAGGGCGGTTACGAAATAATAAATATAGAAGATATATACTATATTGAAAAGAAGCTTAGAAAAATATATCTTAAAACAAAAAGCGGAGAAAAAGTGTTTGNNACATTCTTCTTGATAATACACCTGATAAAATACCTCTCAGCAGAGGAAAATATGCTGAGGTAAAAGAATATTTATCTAAAGAAGGTGTTCGGTTTTACTAATGCTTACGGAAAACATGACATTAATACTGCCTAAATAGACAACGAAAAGGCTAAACGAGTCAAACTTTATTGTAGGGTATAAAATTATATAATATGATGTTAAATAAAGGTTAAGTTATGGTTAATACTATAACACCATTTATTTAACATCATATTTTTTTGATGCAAAAGTACCTATGCATCACGGTAAATTTATAGTTATTTCAGTACATGTGGTGGAAAATACTGTAAATTTCCAAAGTTTCATAATTTTTGCTTATATCATTTATTTTAGGGGGTAATTATGACTAGGGCAAAGGAAACCAAGTCAAGGGAAAATCCGAACAAAGGAATCTGGAAATCTTTTTTCCGAATGTGCCTAAGGGCAAAGCTGCCGATAATGACGATTATTGTATACTGCCTTATCCGCATTTTTAATTCACAGATTTATTTACTTGTTCCAAGCAAAACAGGAGAGCTTTTTGCGGGAAATGTAAGCGTACAAATGGTTACCATCGTTATAGTATCACAGATTCTTACTTCTACCCTAAAAGCTCAGAACCTTCATTGTGGACATCGTGCTTGGCGAGCTTCTTCGGTTTTATACCGTGTATATTACTCTTAAAAAGATATCGGAATACGACAGCTCTCTGGTATACCTTCTCTTAGCGCTGATACCGGTAATTATTATACTTGGAATAGTTCTTGGCCGTATTACGCTAAAAATACAGATAAAAATCCGTGATGAAATATCGAACCTTACTCGTTTTTTAAGCGAGCTTATTACTACGGTTCCTATTATAAAGTCCTTTAATAAGGAAGACTATGAAAGCCAGAGAGGCAATCACGCCATAGATAATTTATATAAGGCGGAACGTTCTAATTTATATTTAGGTCTTTTAAAAAGGCCCATAAATACTATTGTACAGCTTGGTAAAACAATACCATTGATACTTATAGGAATACGTTCTATTAATAATGGTATTCTTGACGCCGCAACATGGTATGCTTTTTACATGTTTGCAAATACCCTTTTAAATAACTTAAGTAATTATGAAGCGGTATGGGAAAACATTAAAGCAACGCAAGGAGCCGTTTTCAGAATATCGAAGGTTCTTGAGGAGCCGGAGGAAGGCTTCCAGCCCTATAAAAATGAGGTTATAGAAAAAGGCGATATTGTTTTTGATAATGTTACCTTTGGATATGAAGAAAACAAAATATTAAGGAATGTAACCTTTACAATACCTTTTAATAAAACGACGGCCATCGTAGGGCCAAGCGGCAGAGGAAAAACGACGGCGCTAAAGCTTATAGAGCGGTTTTATCCTCCCTGTGAAGGCAAAATAACATTAAGCGGCATCGACATACAGGATTTTAAAATAAATGACTGGAGAAATAAAATTGCATACGTTTCTCAGGATATCCCGATGATGTCGGGCACGATAAAAGAAAATATTCTTTACGGTGTTAAAAGAGAAGTTTCGGATATGGAGCTTAAGCAGGCGGCGGAAGCCGCTAACGCCCATGATTTTATCATGAAGCAGCCGGAGGGATATGATACCCAGGTAGGCCAGTTCGGTTCTAAGCTTTCAGGCGGGCAGAGGCAGCGGATTACCATTGCAAGGGCATTGTTGTCAAAACCATCTATCCTTATTCTTGACGAGCCTACGTCTAATCTTGACGCTGTGGCTACCTCGGAGGTTATGAAGGGGTTAAACAATCTTATGATGAACCGCACCGCTATTGTTGTTGCCCATGACGAGCATGCAATTCTTGATGCCGACCACATCATAGTATTTAATCAGGACGGAAGCATTTCAGAAGGGACCCACGAAGAACTGCTTTTCGAAAACAGCTTTTACAGACGTATGATGGGAGGGGAAATATCAGCATGAAAAAAATAAAGAATTCTGCTAAGACCCATAAGGACGCTTTTTCATGGAAAGCCTTCCTTACATTCTATACAAAAATTAACATGCCCTGGCATCTTCTTATAATTAGCTTATTTACAAGTTTTGCAATAACACAAGTAAATCTTCTTCTTGTCCCTTATACCTCCGCCATATATAAAGCAGAGATAGGAAATGAGGGGTTTTTAAAGGGCTTTATTTTCTGGACGGTAATGGCGTCTCTGGTAGGACTTATATATAACTTTTTCTACGGATTTTTACGCCTTATTACGGAAAGAAACATCAGAAGGAAGGTATGGGGCAAGCTTTTAAGTATCCCTATGGCGGAATTTGATAAGGAAGATTCCCAGAGCTTTATTTCCCGTATTACCTCCGACGTTACGCTGGCGTTATCCGCCCCAAGCAGCGCCATGAGCTTTGTAGCGTCTATTTACGGTCTGGTGGTTGCCTATTTGGAAATGAATAAAATATACCCTGAACTGGCAAAGTATATTTTATTTGTAGGCCCGGTATCCTTGATTCTCATTGTTATCATAGGAAAGTTCCAGTATAAAATGAACTTTGTGGTTCAAAATGCGCTTTCGGCTCTTACCAATTATTTTGGGGAAAGAGTATCCAATATTTACTATATCAAGTCAACTAATATGGAAAACGAAGAGTATGAGACGGGGATAAAGGCCAGCCAGGAAAAATACAAAGCGGATTTCTTAAAAGCAACCCTTTCCGCATTGCAGTTACCCATTGGTAAAGGCGCGGAATATGCCATAATGATTGTTGTTTTTGTAGGGGGCGCGTCTTTTGTAAGAAGCGGCCAGATGGAAGTAGGAGGCCTTGTGGAATTTTATTCTTACTCTATGATACTGCTTCCTTCATTTTTCGAAATAGTGACCCAATGGCAGAGTATCAAAGGCTCGCAAGGCGGTACGGCTAAAATCGTTGCCCTTATGGAGCTTGAAAATGAGGTTGACGACGGAAAGCTTTCCATGAATATACCCGATGCGGATATTCAATTTAAAGATACCGTATTCTCCTACGATAATGAAAACGTTATTCTCCACGGCACCAACTTCACAATACCTAAAAATAAGAAAACCGTTATCCTAGGCGCTAACGGAAGCGGAAAAACAACCGTATTCAAGCTTCTTGAAAGATTCTATAAGCCCCAGCAGGGTAAAATAAGCTTCGGTGAAAACAATATTTCAGATATAAAGCTTGAAGACTGGAGAGCGGCCATAGGGTATGTTTCTCAGAACAGCCATTTGATACCGGGAACCATAAGAGAAAACATAGCCTACGGAACAAATCACGATTATTCGGAAGAAGAAGTCATAAGGGCGGCAAAGATGGCCAACGCCTATGACTTCATCATGGAGCTTGAGGACGGCTTTGATACCTATGTAAGCCCCTTTAACGCCAAAGTATCCGGCGGTGAAAAGCAGAGGTTAGCTATTGCCAGAATCATTATGAAGGACCCGGACTACCTTCTTTTAGATGAAGCCACCAGCAGCCTTGACATCATATGCCGCCAGGACGTACTTGGTGCTTTGAAAAACCTTATGGATAACCGCACAACCATTATGATAAGCCATGATATGGCGCTGGTTAAAGATGCCGACCATATTATAGTCATAAATGACGGCGCTATTGAAGCCGAGGGCAGCTACGAGGAGACCCTTGCGGCAAGTTCAAGCTTTCAAAAATTTATCGCTCTCCAGGAAATACGATAGATATTACACATGCTATGCAGCCATGGGGCATGCCAATAGCTGCACTAATGGCTGCATAAGCCTCCCTCTTGGGAAATTTAAAAGCGGTTTTAACATTATTATTATAAATCACAGGAGATGTTTAAATGAAAGAGTTAAAGTCAAAGGTATTAAAGGAATTTGATTTTCGTAAGGCTGATGTATCGGAGGTAGATTTTACATATGAAGCAGACAAAGGCTTTATAGAAAAGGAATTGCTTCGTATAAAGAAAAAGAATGCGGTAACATACGAAGTTGATGCCGTCATTAAAGGCGATATAGTTCTATGCTCTTTAAGAAGCGACAACCCAAAATACAATAAAGAGATAAGCGTTAATTCAAGCCTTGGGATTTTTAAAAAGGAAGTTGCCGGCAAGCTT